>NZ_JBFAVI010000013.1:37813-76130 GCF_040679695.1 Micromonospora sp. NPDC052213 | reverse complement strand
ACGGGAGGCCCGGCGTGTCCATCGCCCTGTCCACCCCGCCCATCGCGATCGTGCCGCCGAGGGTGAACAGGGCGGTCACGGCGCACACAGCCCCGGCGCCGCAGCATCCCCCGTCACGCTGACCGGCTGGGCTTGGTGAGGTCAGCCAGCACCGCCCCGGCGATGGCACCCATGACCTGTGCGGGGACGTAGGCGGCGAGCCCTCGGGCGGTCAGGCCGGTGCCGGTGCGGCGGCCGAGACACCGGTCGACGGTGGAGACGACCGGGTTGAAGTGCGCCGGGTCGGGCACGCTCTGGGCGGCGAGCACCTCGCCGACCTGGTCGGCGACCCGGGCCGGCATGGTGGCGGCCGGCGCGAGGGGCATGAGCGCCGGCAGCAATGTGCGCTCGTTGACGAGCAGCGCGACCTGCGGTCGCCACGGAGGCAGGGTGGCGTACCAGTCGCCGAGCAATGTCGTGGACCGCTCGCCGTCATGCGGGGCGGACGGCCGATGCGTCGGCGCAGCT
Organism: Micromonospora sp. NPDC052213; assembly: GCF_040679695.1. Classification (NCBI taxonomy): domain Bacteria; kingdom Bacillati; phylum Actinomycetota; class Actinomycetes; order Micromonosporales; family Micromonosporaceae; genus Micromonospora; species Micromonospora sp. NPDC052213. The sequence goes on along the minus strand of NZ_JBFAVI010000013.1, from coordinate 75,623 downwards.
TCGCGGTCGCGCGCAGGAGGAACATGCGTCGATCCTGCCGCCTGCGCGTACGCGGTGCCGCGACTGTCTGCAGCAGTGTCAGCGTGAGTCGGTACCAGGCATCCTCGGTCTGACCATGCAGGTTGGGGGCTGCAGGCGGCGATCCGCGCCAGCGTGGTGTTGGCCGGACGGCCTGTGCTGATAAGCAGCAGGTCGGCGGCCCGTCGGCAGGCCGCTTGCGCTCACCTTGCGCCTTGCTCGACAGCGAGGCGGGGCAGCGATCAGCTCGGTGGACATGGTGGCTCGGGACGACGTGCGGGGCTGTCATAGGGTGCTGCGGTGGGTTCACTCAGCCGGGCCGAGCTGGACGCGTTGGTCGGCGAGGCGACGGTCGACGCTTACGACGATGATGAGCAGCTGACTGGCCTCTACACGATGATCGAGGGCAACCTGGCGGTGCCGTTCACGACGCAGGTTCTGGGTGTCGAGGTGACGGTGCGGCGGGTTGACCTGCGCCACGGCGGCGTGGTCGCGATCTGCCATCGCGGTCGAATCCGGCAGGCGGTCGGGATTCTGGATCTTCCATTGCCGGAGCCATCACCGCCCGGCGCGGAGTGGATCGAGGCGTACCGGCACTGGGCTGGTGGATGATCATCATGGCGGAGGGTGTCGGCGGTGAGTGAGTACCAGTACTACGAGTTCGTGGCGGTCGACCGGCCGTTGACGTCGACGCAGCAGCGGGAGCTGCGGGCGTTGTCGACGCGGGCGCGGATCACGCCGTCGAGTTTCGTCAACGACTACCAGTGGGGTGACCTGAAGGGCGACCCGCGGGAGTGGATGCAGCGGTACTTCGACGCGTTCCTGTACCTGGCGAACTGGGGAACCCACCGGGTCGCGCTGCGGATACCGATCGCGGTGCTCGATCCGCGCACGGCCGCGCAGTACTGCGTCGGCGAGTCGGCCTGTTCCTGGGCGACCCGCTCACACGTGATCCTTGATCTGTACAGCGAGGACGAGGACGGCGACGACGTCTACGAGGGCGGCGGCCACCTCGCCGCGATCCTTCCCGCCCGGGCCGAGTTGGCCGCCGGAGATCGGCGCCTGCTGTACCTGGCGTGGCTGCTGTGCGTACAGGTCCGGGAGCTGGACGACAACGAGCCGGAGCCGCCCGTCCCACCTGGTCTGCAGGACCTCTCCGGGCCGCTGCACGCCCTGGTCGACTTCCTACGGCTGGACCCGGACCTGCTCGCCGTGGCAGCCGAGACGAGCGCGCCACTGAAGGAGAGGACGCCGTCGATGGCGGTGCTGTCCCGCTGGGTGAAGGCGCTGCCCGAGTCGGAGAAGGACGACGTTGTCCTACGGCTGTTGCGCGGCGACGACGCTCACCTGCGGTCGGAACTGCTGGCCCGACTCCGCGGCACGACTCCGAACGACAGCACCGGCGGTCGCCGTACGGTCGGGGAGCTGCTGGCTGCCGCGGGGCAGCGCAGGTTGCGACGGCAGCGGCTCGCCCGCGAGCGCGAGGCCGCCGAGCGGGAGCGTCGTGAGCGGGCTGCCGCCGCCGCCCGCGAGCAGCACCTGAATGCGCTCGCCGGGCGGCAGGAGCAGGCGTGGCAGCGGGTGGCCGCGATGATCGAGACGAAGAGGCCGAAGGAGTACGACGCTGCCGTCGAGCTGATGGTCGACTTGAAGGCGCTGGCCGATCGGGACGGCGACACCGAGGTGTTTCACCAGCGCGTGCGGCAGCTGCGGGAACGGCATGCCCGTAAGCCAAGCCTGCTGGACCGCCTCGACCGGGCCGAGCTCAGCTGACTGGCACAGTTTCCATCAACCGCCGCTGCTTTCGGCCGCCAGCATGATCACGATAAGAATGCCCGGCCCCGGTCTGCGGGACCTGCAACCCTTGTGAGGTGCGGGACGCGGGTTGCCAGTTCCAGATCCGCCCCGATGACGGTTTTCGGCAGGTACGCCGGCACGTGCCACCCGGCATCGACGGTGTGATCCTGGCCGGCAGCGAATTCGGCTCCCTCCAGCGACTGCACCGCTGGAGGGCAACTGCGGTGCAAGGGATCTCAGGCTGCCCGTGATCAGCTTCAATCAGGCCAGCCCTGTGGCACTGCCTGCGGCTGTTCGGGGGCGCGTACCGCTGACCGGCTTGGAAAGCTTGCTGACCGTCTGATTGTCGTCCATTGCGGAGCCGCCCGAGGGTCTCGGCCAGGGCGGCTCCGCTCCATGGTTGACCTATGCTCGCGGTCATGTCCCTGGTGAGTGCGGGCGGCGGGAGCCGCTGGTTCGGGTCAGTGGCGCGGTCCACCGGCGATGCGCAGGTCTTCGTCTTCCCGTACGCCGGTGGCATCGCCGCGTCCTTCATGGAGTGGCAGGCGATGGCCGAGCCGGAACTGTCTTTGCAGGTCGCGCTGATGCCGGCCAGAGGGATCCGGATGCACGAGCCGCCCGTCGACGACGTTACGGAGCTGGTGGATCAGCTGGCGACGGCGGTCATCGAGCGGGTGTCGGGGCCGTTCCTGCTGTTCGGGCACAGCCTGGGTGCGCTGGTGGCGTTCGAGGTGACCCGGGAGCTGCGCCGCCGGGGCGCGCCCGATCCGCTGGCGTTGCTGGTCAGCGGGGCCGAGGCGCCGCAGACCCGGCTGATCAGGCAGCGCTGTCACGAACTCGACGACACCGGCCTGATCGAGGCGTTGCGCGACTTCGGGGCCACCCCGGCCGGACTGCTGGCGGACCGGGAGATGATGGAGCTCATCCTGCCGGGTATCCGGGCGGACTTCGCCCTGTCCGAGCGGTACGCCTACCGCGCCGAGCCGCCGCTGGAGCTGCCGGTGCACGTGCTGCTCGGCGACGGGGACGAGCACGTGGACCTGGACCGGGCGGCCGGGTGGGCGCTGGAATGCGCAGCCCCGCCACAGCGACATGTGTTCGCCGGCGGGCATTTCTTCCTGACTGACCACCAGTCGGAAATCTTGGACATTATGCGCCGCATTGTCGCCGATCACACCGCTGTGGCGCAATCATCGACAAAGGATCGGTAAGGACTTCTGCCCATACCAGGGCTTCCATTGTGTCGGGTGTTCGACCTGGCGGGCCGGCGGAACGCGGTGTTACAGTTCGCCATCCGTTCGTCGAAGGGACGTCGCTGACGAGGCGGCAAAACCGTTGCGTGCGCCGAGGTGCTCATGAGCTCGTCGTACTTGCCGTCTTTGATTCTGCGGGAGTACCTGCACACGGTGGCGACCGTCCACCCCCAACTGCGCGAGATGCTTGATTTCGAGCGCCCGGGTGCGGCTGCGGCGCTGGCGGAACTGGCCGCCACCGTGAGCGAGTTCGACACCGACTCCACCGGCCGGGGCGACTCTTATCGCCGGGCCCAGCGCGACACCCTGGTGCGTTGGACCGGAATGCGGCAACTGCTGGATCTCGCCACTCCGGCCGGATCCGAGCCGGTCACCCTCATCCTGGACGTGCTCGGCGGCGACGGCACCGTGGCGCGCGCGGCGAGCAGCCAGTCCGCCTGCTTCGAGTCCAAACTGGAGTTCATCACCGGCGACATGTCCGGCCACATGATCGACAAGGCGCTCGCGCAGGGCCTGCCCGCCGTACGCCAGGCCGCGCACTTCCTGTTTCTGCGCGACGCCAGCCTGGACGCGGTGCTGCTCGCCTACGGAACGCATCACATCCCGGCACACCAGCGGCCGCTGGCGGTGGCGGAGGCGGCCCGGGTGGTCCGCCCCGGTGGCCGGATCGTGCTGCACGACTTCGACGAGTCGAGCCCGATGGCCGGCTTCTTCGGTGAGGTGGTGCATGCGCACGCCTCCGGTGGCCACGACTACCAGCATTTCAGCCGGGCGGAACTGACCAGCCTGTTCGCCCAGGCCGATCTGCCGGTACGCATCGTCGACCTCTATGACCCGCTGATCGTGCGCGCCGACACCGCACAGTCCGCGTACGCGCGGATTCGCGACTATGTCGGCGACATGTACGGAGTACGGGAGTATTTCGCGACCCTGCGCGATGACGAGGTGTGGCGGTTGCTGACGCGCCACTTCGACCACACCGGCTACCTGGCCGCGCTCGGTGGCCGTGACGGCATCCCGGCGCGGCCGGTCGTCTACCGGGCCGACGGGCAGTTCGTCGCCGAGGTGCCCCGGATGGCGATCGTCGCGGTCGCGACTAGGACGGCATGACCCCCATGTCCAGCCCGCGCTACCTGCTCGATCTGGTACACCGGCCCTCGGGCGCCGACGCCGAACGGCCCGCGATCGTCGCCCCCGACGGTGAGCTGAGCTACGCACAGCTGTGGGAGCGGGTCGGCGCGACGGCCGAACTGCTGCGCCGGGCCGGGATCAGGCCCGGTGACCTGGTCGGCCTCTACCTGCACCGGTCCGCCGACTACGTGACCTCGCTGCTGGCGACGCTCACGGTGGGCGCGGTCGCGGTGCCGGTCGATCCCGAGCTACCCTCCGGCCGGGCCGAGCAGATGCTCGCCATTGCCGCACCCCGGCTCGTCCTGTACGCGGACCGGCCCGCCACCGTCGCCGCGCCGGCGGGCACGGGCTGGCGCGATGTGCGTACCGCCAGGGTGGTGGCGGGGACCGATCTGCCGGATCGCGCGGGCTGGCTGCCGCCGGGGGAGCAGGCCGCGCTGGTGTTGTTCACCTCGGGTTCCACCGGCCAGCCGAAGGGTGTCGTGCTGCACCACGCCGGGCTGGTCAACCGGCTGGCCTGGGGCCACGACTGGTTCGGTTTCGCCGCCGACGACCGGGTGCTGCACAAGGCGTCGATCGGGTTCGACGCGTCGGTGCACGAGATCTTCTCCCCGCTCATCGCCGGTGGCACCGTGGTCATCGCGGGGCCGGGCCTGCAATTCGACACTCTCGGCCTGGTCCGGCTGATCCAGCGGGAAGCCGTCACCACCGCGCATTTCGTGCCGACCATGCTGCGGCACGTACTCGACGAGCCGGAACTCGCCGGATGCGTCACGTTGCGGCGGGTGCTGTGCGGCGGTGAGGCGCTGGACATGCAGCTGGTCCGGCGGTTTCGTGCGGCGCTGCCGTGCGGGCTGTTCAACGGGTACGGCCCGAGCGAAACCTCGATCAACGTGTCCTACTGGGACTGCTCCGAGGCGTACGCGGGCAGCATCGCCCCGGTCGGCCGGATCATCGGCGGGGTGTCGGCGCGGGTGCTGGACGAGGAGTTCCGGCCGGTCGCCGACGGCGAGACCGGTGAGCTGTGGATCGGCGGGGTCGCGGTCGGCCTGGGCTACCTGCGCGACGACGAGCGGACAGCGCAACTCTTCCGACCCGATCCGGCACACCCGGGTGCCCGGCTCTACCGCACCGGTGACCTGGTACGGGTCGCGCCGGAGGGTTTCCTGGAGTTCCGGGGCCGGGTCGACGACCAGGTCAAGATCCGGGGCATCCGGGTCGAGCCGGGCGAGGTCGCCGCGGTGCTGCGCAAGCATCCCGCCGTGCACGACGCGGTGGTCGTGGCCGCGCCGGACGAGGATTCCGGGCCGCGCCTGGTCGGGTACGTCGTGCCGCAGCCACGGCGGGCCCCGACGATCGGCGGACTGACCCGGTTCCGGCTGCCCAACGGCATGGCGGTGACGGCGGCGTCGCCGGACGAAGCGGTCTTCCTCTACCGGCAGATCTTCGACCACGCGGAGTATTCACGGTTCGGCGTACGCCTCGGTGACGGTGCGGTCGTTGTCGATGTCGGCGCCAACATCGGCCTGTTCTCCCTGTGGGCGACCCGGCAGGCGCGCGACGTGCACCTGATCGCGGTCGAGCCGAACCCGGACACCCTGCCGTACCTTCGGGCCAACCTCAGCCTCTACGCCGAGTCCGCATCCGTCGTCGAGGCCGCGGTGACCGATACGGCGGGCACGGCCAAGCTGATCTCGTTTCCCGAGCTGAGCTACCTGTCCGGCCTGGGCGCCGACCGGGCCGAAGCCGCGTCGGACCTGGTCCGCTCGCATTACCGGCAGGGTGGCGGCGACGCCGACGAGGCCGAGCAGGCCGCGCTGCTGGCCGACGCGCACCGACGCCTGACGCCGGTGGCGCACGTGGTGCCGACGGTGACCCTGTCCGAGCTGTTGGACCGGTTCGGGCTGGACCGGGTCGACCTGCTGAAGGTCAACACCGAGGGCGCCGAGCTGAGTGTGCTGCGCGGCCTGCGCCCGGAGCACTGGCCCCGCATCGGCCAGGTGTGCCTGGAGGTCGAGCGCAGCAGCGTGACCGCGCCGCAGGTGCGCGAGCTGCTGTCGGCGGCCGGGTTCGAGGTGCACGAGATCGGTGACTGGAACGTCGGCGCGGACGCCGACGTCAGCTACATCTACGCGATGCGGCCGCAGGACCAGCCGCAGGCGGCCTCGCCCTGGGACGAGCCCGCCGACCAGCTGCTGACAACCGGGCTGCTCCAGGGATACCTGGCGTCGGTGCTGCCGCCCGCGATGCACCCGGACCAGCTCGTCTTCGTCGACAGCCTGCCCCGCCTGCCCAACGGCAAGGTGGCCCGGCTGGAGCTGCCGCCACCACCCCGGCGGCACACGGAAGCGGCCCCGGAGCAGGGCAGCGCCCTCGCCGACCGGCTGCGCGAGGCGTGGCGGGTCACGCTCGGCGTCGATGCCGTCCAGGACGACGACAACTTCCTCGCCCTCGGCGGGCACTCGCTGACCGCGCTGCGGGTGGCGCACCGGGTGCGCGAGATGGCCGACCTGGAGGTGTCCCCGGCGAGCTGCCTGCGCGCCGGGTCCTTCGCCGACTGGCTGGCCCGGGTCACGGACGCGAGACGCGATGTCCGCCCCCCTCGGTAACGCGCCGCGGCACGTCGTCGTGGTGGGCAGCGGCCAGCTCGCCCGCTCGCTGTGCGATTCCCTGGCCTCGGTGCGAACCCCCCAGCGGATACGCGTGACCGTGCTGGCCCGCGACCTGACCGCCGCGGCCGGCGCGGCCCGGGGCGCGCAGGTGTGCGCCACCGTCGCCGGGACCCGGGTCGACTTCACCGCCCAGCCGTTCACCGCCGAACCGTCCACCGACCCCGGCGACGGGTACGCCGCCGACGCCGCGTCGATGGCCCGGCTACGCCCCGACGTGCTGGTCTGCGCCGCGTCGACCCAGTCGCCGTACGAGCGGGTGCACGCGCCGTCGGCCTGGACGGAGCTGGTCGCCACGGCCGGCTTCGGGGTGACGCTGGCGTTGCAGGCCGAGCTGGTGTCCCGGCTGGCCGCCGCGCTGGCCGGCGGCGCACCGGACGCGGTGCTGGTCAACGGCTGCTTCCCGGACGCGGTCAACCCGCTGCTGGCAGCGCTGAATCTGCCCGTGCTGTGCGGCATCGGCAACGTGGCGACCCTGGCCGCGTGTCTGGACGCCGCGCTGGGCCGTCCCGGGCCGCGGCGGCTGGCGGTGCTCGGCCACCATGCCCACCTCGCCGCGCCCGGCCCGGACAACACCGGGGACGGCACCGCCGAGGTACGCGCCTGGCTGGACGGCCTGCCCGTCCCGGACGTCACCGGGCTGCTGGCCGACTACCGTGCCCTGCCCCGGCCGGAGCTGAACGCGCTGGCCGGACACGCCGCCGCCGCCCTGGTGGCGGGGCTCGCCACCGGCGCGGGTGAGGTCGTGGCGAGCCTGCCCGGGCCGCTGGGCCTACCGGGCGGCTATCCGGTCCGGCTCCACGGTGGCCGGGCCGAGCTGCGGCTGCCGCCCGAGGTCAGCGCGGCGCAGGCCGTCGCCTGGAACACCGCCGCCGGGCACCGTGACGGCGTCGAGGTCAGCGACGGCCACGTGCGCTATCCGGAGCGTGCCCGGGCGGCGCTGTCGGCGTACCAGCCGGAACTGGCCGAAGGCTGGCGCGTGACCGACCTGCCTGAGGTCTTCGCTCGGTTCATCGCCCTGCGCGACCATCTGCGAACGGTGCCACCGGCGCCGGCGCCTCGTGTGTTGGAGGAATCCCGATGCCCGTGACCGCCCCGACCACACGCAACCTGATCACCGACTACTACGACGTCATCGCCTCGGCGGTGGATCAGTGCGGCGCCGTCCCCGGCGGCCCTGCCGGGACGCCCGGCTTCGCGCCCGGCTTCGACCTGCCCGAGCTGACCCCGGCGGTGCGCGAGTTCTACGCCGCCGCCACCGCGAGCTGGTCCCGGTTGGGCGAATACGGCGGGCACGACCTCCAGCTGCTCGACCTGACAGCGAACCCGGGCACCCAGACCACCAAGACGTTCGCGTCGATGGTGATCGTCGCCCGCGCGGTGGAACACGTCCGGCGCACCGGGGACCGGCTGTGCATCTTCACGCCGACCTCCGGCAACAAGGGTGTCGCACTGCGCGACGCGGTGGCCCGCGCCTACGCGGCCGGGCTGGTGACGCCGGAGCAGCTGTCCATCGTGGTGCTGGCACCGCAGTCGACCCGGCACAAGTTCCGCCAAGACGCGCTGGCCGCCGACCCGCGGTCGCGCCAGGCCAACCCGCTGCTGCGGTACACCGGCAGCGACCCGGAGGGTGTGAAGGCGCTCGGCCGCGCGTTCGTCGACGAGTACGCCGCCACGATGCACGACACGCACGGCGTCACGCTGTGGTACAGCCTGGACCTGAAGAACTACCTGGTCGCGGACGCCGCCCGGGCCGCCTTCGAGGCTGACGTGGCCCCGGCCGGCGCTGCCCGCCCGCGCTGGCACGCGCACGCCGTCTCCAGCGCTTTCGGCCTGCTCGGCTACAACCTGGGCCGCGACGTGCTCGAAGCGGCGGGCAAGGCCAGCCCTGCCGACCGCCCCGGCTTCCTGCTCGTGCAGCACCTCGGTACGCCCGACATGGTGCTCAGCCTGCGCCACGGTTCGTTCGAGCGGGACAACTGCCCGGCGTACACCCTGGATGAGGGTGTGGGCGCCTGGACGCAGGACAAGGACGCGCACTTCCCGGCCGTCACCGACGACCCGGCCGAGGTGCTCGACCCCACCTTCTACACCCACCGCCCGGTGACCTCCCCGGCGATGAACGCGTTGATCGAGCGGCACGGCGGCGACGGCATCGTCGTGTCGCGGCGCGAATGCGCCCAGCGCTACCCGGTGGCCCGGGACTGGCTGGCCAACGCCGGGCTCACGCTGCCCGCCGACCCCGAGCACCTGCGGGAGTGGTCGATCGTGATGGCGCTGACCGGTGTCTGCAACGCCATCGACCGCGGCCTGGTACCGGCCGGGCACGACATCGTGGTGCACGGCACCGGGAGCTACTCCAACGACTTCGCCGTCGCCGACGCGGACGCCCAGGTGTCCACGGTCGCCGACGTCGCGGCCGCCGTCCTGAACACATGATGAGCCTGGCGTACTCCGACCGCCCGCTCGGCCTGTCACCCGAGCGGGCTGCGTGGCTTGCCGCGCAGGCCGACGCCGCCGGGGTCACCCCGGCTGCGGTGGTCCTCACCGCGACCGCCCTGCTGGTACGCCGGTACACCGGCGCCCAGGTCGTGACGCTGCGGCACGGCGACGACCTGGTGGCGCTGGACCTGACCGCCGACGCCCCGATCCGCGAGCTGTGGCGGTCGGTGCGCCCGGCACCGCCGGGTGCCGCCCCCGACGCCAGCGTCCAGTTGGGCCCTGACCTGGTCGGAGGCGTCCTGTCGGGGCTGCCCGGCGACTACGCCGACGACCTGTGCGCCGACCTGGCCGAGTTCCTGTCCGCTCTGGACCCGGCCGCGTCGTCGGCCGACGTGTTGTCGTCGGCCCGCTACGAACAGCGCCCGGCACCACAACTGGCCCGGCTGCACGGCGGCGACGGCACCGAAGCCGACGGCGTACGCGGTGACACGATCCCGGCCGCGTTCGCATCGGTCGTCGCCACGTACCCGCAGCGGACGGCGGTGCTGGCCGACGACGCGACCGTGACCTATCGCGAGCTCGGCGCCGCCGTAGCCGCGACCGCCGTGGCCCTGGCCGATCCGAGCGACGTCGCAGCGCCGCCCGCACCCGTCGGGGTGCTGTGCCGCCACGGCGTCGCCACGGTCACCGGCATCCTGGCGGTGCTGGCGTCGGGGTCCGCGTACGTGCCGCTGGACACCGTGTTCCCGCCGGTCCGGCTGGCCGGGATGCTGCGCGACGCCGGGGTGCGGGCCATCGTCACGGACCCCGAGCACGCGCGGCTCGCCGCCACGCTGGCCGCCGACGCCGGGCTGCCGGAGCTGCCGATCATGCACCTCCAGCCGGGCACATCCCACGCCGACCTGTCGGTGCTGCGGGGGCCCGCACGGCCGGACGACCCGGCGTACGTGCTCTACACCTCGGGGTCGACCGGAACGCCGAAGGGCGTGGTGCAGAGCCACCGCAACGTGCTGTTCGGCGTACGCAACCACGTGCGTAACTTCGCCGTCCGGCCGGACGACCGCACCAGCGTGCTCACCTCGTTCGGCTACGACATGGCGGTCACCGACACGTTCAGCGCCCTGCTGTCCGGCGCCGCCGCCGCCCCCGTCGACGTCCGCGCACACGGCCTCGGCCACCTGACCAGCGCCCTCGCCGACCGGGACGTCACGATCTACCACTCCACCCCGACCGTCTACCGATACCTCGTGGCGAGCCTGGGCGAGGGCGGGCGGCTGCCGTCGATCCGCGCCGTCGTGCTCGGCGGCGAGGAGGTGACCAGGCACGACGTGGCGCTGGCCCGGCGGTCGTTCGCGCCCGGCGTGGTGTTCGTCAACGGATACGGCACCACCGAGATCAGCTTCGCCGCGCAGCACCACCTGCCGCCCGGCGCGGAGCTGGAGCAGGCCGTCGTGCCGATCGGGCACCCGCTGCCGGGCATCGAGGTGGTCCTGGCCGACCCGGCCGGACGCCCGACCTGCCTGACCGGCGAGGTGATCGTGCGTACACCGCACGTCGCGCTGGGCTACCTGGGCCTGCCGGAACTCACGGCGGCCCGGTTCATCGAGCACGGCGGGGTGCGGGCGTACCGGACCGGGGACATCGCGCGGCGGCTGCCCGACGGGATGCTGGTCTACCTGAGTCGCAGCGACCGGATGGTGAAGATCCGCGGCTATCGGGTGGAGCTGGGCGAGATCGAAGCCCACCTGGCCGGGCTGCCCGGGGTGGGCCAGGCGGCCGTGGTGGCCCGGCGCAGCGCGGCCGCGTCCGGCACCGGCGAGCACGAGATCATCGCGTACGCGGTCCCGGCCATGGGGGCGAGCATCGAGCCGGGACGGCTGCGGGAGCAGTTGGCGGCGGTGCTGCCGGACTTCATGGTGCCCCGGGCCGTGGTGGCGGTGGCGCAACTGCCGATGGGCCCGACCGGCAAGCTCGACCAGGCAGCCCTGCCCGATCCGGATGCCGAGGCCGTACGAACCGTCGCGGGGGCTGGCGGGCCGCCGTCGGGGCCGGTCGAGGAGTTGATCGCGGCGGGCTGGTGCGCGGTGCTGGGACTGCCCGCCGTGGACCGTCAGGTGAGCTTCTTCGAGTTGGGCGGGCATTCCCTCCAGCTCGCCCTGCTGCAGCGGCACCTGGAGGAACGCCTCGACCGCCGGGTGCCGCTGGCCCGGCTGGTGGAGTTCCCGACGGTGGCGGCGCTGGCGGCACACCTGGGGGTGGCGGCGGGCGCTGACGGCGTACCGGCGGATGGTCGTTTGGCGGCAGTCGGGCACCGGATGGCGCGGCGCAGAGCCGCGCGGGGCGGTGGCGGCGGGGAGGGTGGGACGTGAGCGAGGACCAGATCGCGGTGGTGGGCCTGTCCTGCCGGGTGCCCGGCGCGGACGACGCACCCGCCATGTGGCGGAACCTGCTGTCCGGGGTGGACTCGGTACGTCGGTTGACGGCTGCCGAGGGTGCGCCCACCGACCCCGACTGGGTGCCGGCGTTCGGGCGGCTCGACGACCTGGACAGTTTCGACGCAGACCTGTTCGGCTATCCCGCCGAGCTGGCGGCACTGCTCGATCCACAGCACCGGCTGTTCCTCGAGGTCGCCTGGCGCGCCCTGGAGGACGCCGGAATCGATCCCGACCGCGACCCGGCCCAGGTCGGCGTGTTCGCCGGGTGCGGCCCCAACCGCTACCTGCACCATCACCTGCTGGGCAACCCCGCTCTGAAGCCCGGCTTCGGTGGCCTGGCGGAGGACTGGGACGACGCGCTGACCGGCTCGGGCTGCGACTACCTGCCGACGCGCACCGCGTACGCGCTGGGGCTGGCGGGACCGGCCGTGGCGATCCAGACCGCCTGCTCGACATCGCTGGTCGCGGTGTGCCAGGCGGCGCAGAGCCTGCTGGACTACCGCTGTGACGTGGCGATCGCGGGTGGCTCGGCGGTGGTCTCGACCCGGCAGGCCGGTTACCGCCTGCGGCCGGGCGGCCTGCTGGCCACGGACGGGGTGTGCCGTCCCTACGACGCGGCCGCGACCGGGCAGGTGTTCGGCAACGGTGCCGGTGCGGTGGTGCTCAAGCGCCTCGCCGAGGCGCGTGCCGACGGCGACAACGTCTACGCCGTCCTCCCCGGTTGGGCCGTGAACAACGACGGTGCCGATCGGCCCGGCTTCACCGTACCGGGCGTGGCGGGGCAGGCGGCGGTGCTGGCGGAGGCGCTGGCGTCGGTGGGCTGGGACCCCGCCGACGTGGGCTATCTGGAGGGCCACGGCACCGGCACCCCGGTGGGGGACGCGATCGAGGTCGACGCCCTGACCCGGGTACGCCGGGGCAGCCGCAGCCCGCTGCTGCTCGGCTCGGTGAAGGGCAACCTCGGCAACCTGGACGCCGCCGCCGGCGTGATCTCCCTGATCAAGGCCGTGTACGCCGTCCACACCGGACACGTGCCGGGGACGGCGCACTTCACCGGCGCGCACCGCGACGTCGACCTGGCCGCGGCGGGTGCCGAGGTCAGCGCGCAGACCCGGCCGTGGGCCGGACAGCGGCGGGCCGGGGTCAGCTCGTTCGGCCTCGGCGGCACCAACGCGCACGTGCTGGTGGAGCAGGCGCCCGATGCGAACGACCATGACGATCCGGACAGCTCCGGCGGCGAGCTCGGCCAAGAAGGTCATGGCCGGGTGGTGCTGGGGCTGTCGGCGGGGAGCCCGGCGGCGCTGCGCGAGCTGGCCCGGCGGCTGGCCGAGCGGCTGGCCGTCGGTGACGTCGCCGTGGCGGACGTGGCACACACGCTGGCGGTCGGACGGCGGCGGCTGGCATATCGGGGTGCGGTTGCGTGTGCCAACGCCGAGGACGCGGTCGGGCAGCTGACCGCGCTCGCGCAGGGCGCACCGGTGGCCGACGACGCCGCCGCGCGCTCCTGGCAGGACGGTGACGACCTGCCCGTGGCGCCGGGGCGGCGGGTTCCGCTGCCCGGATATCCGTTCCAGCGGACCAGACACTGGATCGAGGCAATGCGATGACCGGCCCCCACCTGCCCTATCCCGAGCTGTGCCTGCCCGACCTGGTCGCCGGGCACGCCCAGCGGCGTCCCCACGCGCCCGCCGTCGTGCAGGGTGACCTGACACTGAGCTACGGCGACCTCGTCGGCCGGGCCAGCGCCCTCGCCGCGTCGCTGCGCGCTCACGGCATCGCCCCGGACGACCTCGTCGGTGTCTGCGTGGACCGCCGTCCGGACCTGGTGGTCGCCCTGCTCGGCGTGCAGGCGGCGGGCGCGGGGTATGTCCCGCTCGACCCGGCGCTGCCGCCGCAGCGGCTGCGCGAACTGTCCGCCGAGGCCCGCCTCCACGTCATCGTGGGTGCGCCCACCGCCGCACCCGAAGCCTTCGGCGACCTGACCGTGCTGGGCGTACCAGCCGAAACAGTGCCCTGGCAGCCGACGCCCGCGACGCTCTCCACCACGGCGTACGCGATGTTCACGTCCGGGTCGACCGGGCAGCCCAAGGGCGCGGTGATCGAGCACCGGGCGCTGACCGAGAAGGTCGTCAACATCGCGGACTTCGCCGACTACGGCGAGGCGACCCGCTGCCTGGCCTTCGCCTCGATCGGCTTCGACGCGTCGGTGGCCGACCTGCTCGCCCCGCTCGCCGCCGGGAGCACGGTCGTGCTGGCCGGCGACGCCGAGCGGGCCGACCCGACCCGGCTCTACCAGGTGTGCGCCGAGCAGAGCGTCGACGTCGTGGTGCTGCCGCCGCCGATCCTGCCGCTGCTGGACCCGGCCCGGCTGCCCGGCGTACGACTGGTGATGACCGGCGGGGAAGCCACCGGCCCGGAGCAGGTCGGCCGGTGGACCGCGGGAGGCCGCCGGTTCATCAGCGTCTACGGCCCGACCGAGGCGACGGTGCTGGTGACCTGGTTCGAGGGCAGCGGCATCTGGACCGGGCCCATCCCGATCGGCAAGCCCGCCGCCAACCACCGCATCCACCTCGTCGACGACAGCCTGCGCGAGGTCGGTCCCGGTGAGATCGGCGAGGTGCTCGCCGGCGGGACGGGACTCGGCCGCGGGTACCTGTTCGACGCCGCGCGTACGGCGGAGCGCTTCATCCCGGATCCGTTCACCGAGCAGCCCGGGCAGCGGCTCTACCGCACCGGTGACCTGGCCCGATGGCTGCCGGACGGAAGCCTGGAATTCCTCGGCCGCGCCGACCGGCAGGTCAAGATCCGGGGACAGCGGATCGAGCTCGGCGAGGTGGAGGCGGTGCTGCGCCGCCACCCCGAGGTCGGCAACGCCAGCGTCCAGGCGCGCGGCGGCCCCGGCGGCCAGGAACTCGTCGCGTACGTGGCGACCGGCCTGGACGTGGCGGACCTGCGCGCCTACTGCGCGCGGCTGCTGCCGCCCGCGGCCGTCCCGGCGCGGATGGTCACCATGGCCGCGCTGCCCATCACCATCAACGGCAAGATCGACACCGAGCGGCTGGCCGCACTCACCGCCGCCGAACCCGCCCCGGCACCCCAGGGCGAGGCGCCGGCCACCGACACCGAGTGCCTGATCGCGCAGGCCTGGGCGGCGCTGCTGGACGAGCCGGCCGTCGGCCGCGACGCCGACTTCTACGACCACGGCGGACACTCGATCACCGCGATGCGGCTGGTCGCCGACCTGCGGGAACGGCTGGGCCGCGACCTCGCGATCGAGGACGTGCTGCTCGGGCGAACGCTGCGCGGCATCGCCGCCCGCGCCGACGCCGCCGCCGAGGCCAGCCCCGCCACCGCCACCCGGGGCCGACCACCGGCCCTGTCCCCGGCGCAGCAGCGGCTGTGGTTCCTCGACCGCTACTTCCTCGCCGCCGCGTCGGCCTACAACGTCGCCTTCGCCGAACGGCTCACCGGCCCCCTCGACATCGCGGCCCTGGCCACGGCGCTCACCGCCGTCGCCGACCGCCAGCAGATCCTGCGCTGGCGCATCCCGGACACCGACGGCGTCCCGTACGCCGTGGCCGACCCGTCCGCGACGGTGCCGTTGCCCGTGCGCGAACTGGCCCCGGGCACGGACCTCGCCACACACCTCGCGGCAGGTGCGGCGGCACCGTTCACGCTCGCCACCGACACGCTGTGGCGGGCCGAACTGATCCGGACCGGCACCGACGAGCACGTGCTGGCCGTCTACGCCCACCACGCCGTCTTCGACGGCTGGTCCCAGTCACTGTTCTACGCCGACCTCGCCACCGCCTACCGCGCCGCACTCGGCGACGGGACGCCGCTGCCGCCACTGCCCGCCACCTACGGCGACTATGTCGCGTGGCGCGCCGACCGCGCCCGGCGACGCGCCGAGCAGGACCTGGACTGGTGGCTGGAGCACCTCACCGGCGTACCCGTCGTGCTCGAGCTGCCCGGGGGACGAGACCGGCCCGCCGAACAGACCTTCACCAGCGCGACCGTGACCACCCGGCTGGACCGGGCCGCGACGGCCGCCCTCACCGACCTCGCCGCCGGACTCGGCGCGACCCCGGCCGCCGCCGTGCTGGCCGCGTTCGCGCTGGTACTGGCCCGACGCACCGGCCACCCCGACCTGGTCATCGGCACACCCACCGTGGACCGGCGAGCCGCAGAATTCGAGCAGATGGTCGGGTTCTTCATCGAGATCGCACCACTGCGGCTGCGTCAGACCCCCGACACGGGCTTCGCCGAGCACGTGCGCGCCGCGTGGGAGGAACTCCTCGCCGCGCTCGCGCACCCGGAAGCACCGGTGGAACGCATCGTCGGCGGGCTCGGCCTCGGCGGCCAGCTGGACCGCAGCCCGCTGGTGCAGGTGCTGTTCAACATGTACACCTTCGACGAGCCGACGCTGGACCTGGCCGGGCTCGACAGCGAGCCGGTGCCGGTGGCCGCGCCCGGGTCGCCGTTCGACCTCACCCTCTACGGCGTGACCCGCGACGGGCAACTGCGAGTCGAGATCGTCTTCAACCCGGACGTCTACGGCACCGACCTGATGACGGCCGTGCTCGGCGAGGTCGAGCAGATACTCCGCGCCGGAGCCGCCGATCCGAAGAACCCCGTGTCACAGCTGCCCGGCTGGACGGCCATCCCCGCCGGGACGCCGGGCGACGTGACCCGGGCCGCCCGGGTCAAGCGGGCCGTGGGCCGGTCAGGCGCGATCACCCAGCGCCCGGCCACCGCCACCGAACGCCAGATCGCGTCGGTCTGGTGCAACGTGCTCGGCGTACCAGAGGTGGCGGCGACGGACAGCTTCTTCGACGTCGGCGGTGGCTCCCTAGCCGTCGCCGTCGTGCAGCGGCAGCTCAACCGGCTCCTCGGCACGAACCTGCGGCTGGTGGACCTGTTCCGCCATCCGACCGTCCGCACGCTCGCCACGCACCTCGACGGCGCTCGCGCATCCACGCAATCGCCTGTGGAAAGCGCCGAGGACGCGGCGGTGCGACGGGCCACGCGCCGCGGTGCCACCCGCCTCCAGCGCGTCCGGCGCCGCTCCACCGGCGAGCCCGCCGTGGAGGATGATCGGGCGTGACGCATCTGGTCCCACTCGGCGACACCGGCTGGTCGGTCTGGCGTGACGCGCTGCTGCGCAGCGCCGGCTTCCCCGCCGACGGCCTGGACCGCTTCGCCGCACCGGACTGCGCCGACGCCGCCGACCGGCACCTCGCCGGTGACCTCGACGCGTCGGCGTTCACGGCCGCGTACGCCGACGCCACCCGGGCGTCCTCGGCGGCGGTGTGCGAGCTCGCCGCCGACCCGCTGTTCCGTGAGGCCGTGACCTGGCAGAACCCGGACGTCCTGGTGGCGCTCGACGGGCTGGTCAAGGACGGCCCCGACGGGCCACGCAACGTCCGCCGCCGGGGCCGGGAGAACGTCGTCGCCGGGTACTGGCAACGCTATGTCGCCAAGTGCGAAACCATCGGCTTCTTCGGGCCGGTGTGCTGGGGCACCGTCGAACCCGGCCCGGCCACCATCACCACCAAGCCCGGCCCCGGCCTGCTCCGCCAGCGCACCGTCCACCTCGAATACTGGGCCCTGTCCGCGTACGCGGACAGACTGGCGGCAGACCCGCTGGTGCGGGCGTGGCTGGCCCCGGCCCTGGCGCCGCACGCCCACCTGGACGGGCGGGTCGTGCACCGGCCCGCCCAGCGCCCGACGCCGGTGTCGCTGACCGAGTCGATCGCGCTGGCATGGTGCGACGGCAGCCGCCCCGCGCGGCAGATCGTCGACGACCTGGTCCGCGACGAGCAGACCGGCGTACGCCGGGCCGAGGAAGGCTTCCTGCTGCTGGCGCACCTGGCCGAACGGGGCCTGCTGCGCTGGGACTTCGACCTGCCGCAGGGCTTCGCCGCGGAGGCACGCCTGCGCGAGCGGATCGGCGCCATCGGCGACCCGGCGCTGCGGGAAAACACCCTGGCCGGGCTGAACCGGCTCGCCGAAGCCCGGACCCGGGTCGCCGACGCCGCCGGCGACCCCACCGCACTGGCCGACGCGTTGTCCGCGCTGGACGCCGAGTTCACCGAACTGACGGGGCTGCCGCCGCGCCGCCGGGCCGGGCAGAACTACGCCGGGCGGGCGCTGTGCCACGAGGAGACCGCCCGCGACGTGGAGTTCACGGTCGGCACCGGCCTGCTCGACGCCCTGGCCCCGGCACTGGCGTGTGCGTTGCAGGCGGCGCGCTGGCTCACCGCCGAACTGGCCACGGCGTACGGCGACGCACTGCGCGACCTCTACGCCGAGTTGAGCGGCGACGGGCCGGTCCGGCTCGGCGACCTGTGGTTCCTCGCCCAGGGCCCGCTGTTCGGGCCCGGCGACCGGCCCGTCGACCGGGTCGCACACGAATTCGCCTCCCGCTGGGAACGGGTGCTCGGCCTCGCCGACCTGCCCGCCGACGCCGCGCGGCTGGAGGCCAGCTCGGCCGAGCTGGCGCCCCGGGTGGCCGCGCAGTTCCCGGCGACCCGCCCCGGCTGGAGTGCCGGCCGGGTGCACAGCCCGGACCTGCAGATCTTCGCGGAGTCGCCGCAGGCGCTGGCCGACGGCGAGTTCGCAGCGGTGCTCGGTGAGCTGCACGCGGCGTACGCGACGTTCAACGCCGAGCTGTTCACGCACTGCCATCCCGACCCGGACCGGCTGCGGCGCGCGTACGCGGCGGACCTGGGCTCGGGACGGCTGCGCCCGATCTACCCGGTCGACTTCCCCCGGGTCGGCGGCCGGTTGTCGGCGTCGCTGTCCGGGCCGGACGACCACCAACTCGCGTTCGCCGACGCGCCGGGCGCCCGGCGGGACCGGCTCGTGCCGGCCAACGCCGCCCTGGTGTCCGAAGCGGACGGCACCATGGTGGCGACCGGGCCCGACGGCACCCGCTGGCCGCTGGTCGAGGTGTTCTCCGACCTGATCGCGGTGCACGCCGCCGACGCGTTCAAGCTGATGACCGAGCGCCCGCACAGCCCCCGCGTCACCGTGGACACACTGGTGCTGGCCCGGGAGACATGGCGCACCACGGTCGGGCAGACCGGCCTGACCAGCGCCATCGACCAGGCACAGCGCTACCTCGCCGTACGCCGGTGGCGGGCCGCGCTGGGCCTGCCGGAGCGGGTCTTCATCCGGGTGGCCACCGAACTCAAACCCACGTACGCCGACCTGACCAGCCCGCTCTACGCCAACCGGCTCTGCCTGCTGCTGCGGGCGGCACACCGGGCGGGCGGCGACGACGTGCCGGTGACGGTGTCGGAGCTGCTGCCCGGGTCGCCGCAGGCGTGGCTGCCCGACGGCCAGGGCCGCCACTACGTCAGCGAGCTGCGCCTGCACATCAGCGACTCGGCCGAGCCGGAGGGGACGCCGTCATGAACGAGACAGTGGAGCCGATCGCCGTCGTCGGGCTCAGTCTGCGCGTACCGGGGGCGTCGTCGGCGGAGGAGTTCTGGCGCAACCTGGTCGACGGCACCGAGTCGTTCACCCGGTTCAGCCGGGCTGAGCTGCTGGCGCGCGGCGTCAGCGAGGACGAACTCGACGATCCGGCGTACGTGCCGGTGGCCGCCGTGCTCGACCAGTTCGACTACTTCGACGCGGGCCTGTTCGGAATGAGCCCGCGCGACGCGGAGCTGGCCGACCCGCAGCAGCGGCTGTTCCTGGAGCACGCGCACGCCGCCCTGATCGACGCGGGCTGCGACCCGACCCGCTACGACGGCGAGATCGGCGTCTACGCGGGCAGCAACGCCGACCTCTACCAGTGGCTCAACGTCCGGCGGAACCCGCAAACGCTGGCGGGCGCGGGCGAGCTGCGGGTGTCGCTGGGCAACAAGCCCGACTACCTGGCCAGCACCGTGTCGTTCCGCCTCAACCTGCGCGGCCCCGCGATGACCGTGCAGACCGCCTGCTCGTCGTCGCTGGTGGCGGTACACCTGGCCAGCGAGGCGCTGCGCAACGGCGAGTGCGACACGGCGCTCGCGGGCGGGGTGTGCGTGGAGCTGCCGCACGCCGTCGGGTACGTCGCCGACGACGGGTACACCTCCGCCGACGGGCACTGCCGCCCGTTCGACGCACAGGCCAACGGCACCGTCTACGGCAGCGGGGTCGGGGTCGTCGTGCTCAAGCGGCTCTCCGACGCGCTGGCCGACGGAGACGACATCCGGGCGCTGATCATCGGCAACGCGGTCAACAACGACGGCACGACCAAGGCGAGCTTCACCGCGCCCAGCGTCAGCGGGCAGCTGGAGGTCGTCGTGCAGGCCCTCGCGGTCGCCGGCGTCGCCCCCCGCTCGGTCAGCTACGTGGAGGCCCACGGCACCGGTACGGTCCTCGGCGACTCGATCGAGATCGCGGCGCTGACGGCGGCCTACGGGCGGCGCGCCACCGAGCGGGGCTGGTGTGGGGTCGGCTCGACCAAGGCCAACATCGGCCACCTCAGTGCGGCCGGTGGCGTGATCGGCCTGATCAAGACAGTGCTGTCGATGCAGCACCGGCTCATCCCGCCCAGCATCAACTACGACCGGCCGCACCCGGAGATCGACTTCGAGGCGAGCCCGTTCTACGTGGTGTCGACGCTGACCAAGTGGGAGCCCGAGGAGCAGCGGCCGCTGCGGGCCGGGGTGAGCTCCCTCGGCCTCGGCGGCACCAACGCGCACCTGCTGCTCCAGGAAGCACCGCCTCCCGCACCCGCCACGGCACCGGGTCACGGTGGTGGCGAGCTGATCCAGGTGTCCGCCGCGACCCCGGCCGCGCTGGCGGCGGCGTGCGCCCAGGTGGCCACCCGGCTCACCGACCGGCCCGAGTTGGCGCTGCACGATGTGGCGTACACCTTGCGGGAGGGACGGCCGGTCTATCAGCACCGGGCCGCCGTCGTCGCGGTGGACCGGACCCAGGCGGCCGCAGCGCTGGCCGACCCGAAGCGCCGGGCCAGCGGGGACGCCGCGACCGTGCCCCGCGTGGGCCTGCTCTTCTCCGGCCAAGGCTCGCAGCACCCCGGCATGGGCGCGCGCCTCGCCGCGACGGAGCCGGTGTTCGCGGCCACCGTCGACGAATGCGCCCGGATCCTCGGCTGGGACCCCCACGAGCTGATCTTCAGCACGGAGCCCGGCGCTGACGAGCGGCTGGCCGAACCCGCGGTGCTGCAACCCGCCCTGTTCACCGTCGAATACGCCACCGCGACGCTGTGGCGGCACTGGGGCGTCACGCCCGCCGCGATGATCGGCCACTCCATCGGTGAGCTGGTGGCGGCGACCGTGGCCGGGGTCTTCGACCTGCCCGACGCGCTGCGGCTCGCGGCCGCCCGGGGCCGCCTGGTCCAGGCCGCGCCGCAGGGCCGCATGCTCGCCGTGCAGCGCGGCGCCGACGAGGTCTCGCCCCTGCTGCCCGCCGGGGTCGCCGTGGCGATCAGCAACGCGCCCAACACCTGCGTGCTGGCCGGCGCACCAGAGCCGGTGACCGCCTTCGCCGACACGCTGCGCGAACGCGGCGTCAACTGCACGCTGCTGCGGTCGCCGTACGCGATGCACGCGCCACTGCTGGCCCCGGTGCGCGACGAGTTCGCGGCAATGGTGGCGGCGGTGCCGCGCCGGGCGCCGAACCTGCCGGTGTGGTCGGCCGCGACCGCCGCACCGTTCACCGACGAGCAAATCACCGACCCGGCGTACTGGGGGGAGCAGCTGGGCCGGCCGGTGCGGTTCGGGGCCACGGTGGCAGGGCTCGCCGCGACCGGTGCCGCCGACGAGTGGCTGCTGCTGGAGTGTGGTCCCGGCCGCCAGCTCGCCGGGCTCGCCCGGCTCAGCCTGCCGCAGGGGGCCAGGGCGCCGCTGCGTACGCTGCCCGCGCCGGGGGAGAAGCTGACCGACCGGCAGACCGCCTACGAGGCGGCGGGCCGGTTGTGGACGGCCGGGGTCCCCGTACGCCTGCCCACGCCCGACAAGCCACGCCTGGTGCCCCTGCCCGGGTACCCGTACCAGCGGACCAGGCACTGGATCGACCCGGCGCCGGCGGCCGCACCAGCCGAACCGGCCGCCGACCGCCGCTACGACGACGGGGTCGTCGAGGTACCGGTCTGGCACCAACTGCCCGCCACGGCACCCGCCGAGGCGCCCGGTCAGCTGCTGCTCTTCGCGGCCGGTGAGCGTGGCACGGCCCTCGCGGCCCGGCTGCGTGAGCGCGGCACCGACGTCACCGTGGTCCGCCCCGGGGCTGCCTTCGCCGTCCGCCCGGGCGGCTACCAGCTGCGCGCGACCAACACCGCCGACTACCAGCGGCTGCTCGACGAGTGCGCCGACGACGGTCGGGCCGCCCGGATCGTGCACGCGTGGGCGCTGGACGGCGACCCGGCCGGCAACGATGTGGATGCCGTGTCGGCGGCCCAGGAACACGGGTACTACGCGCTGCTGACGCTGCTGGACGCGCTGCCGGCCGCCGACGTGGAGCTGGATGTGGTCACCGCCGGACTGGCCGACGTGACCGGGGCCGACCTGGTGCGCCCGGAGCACGCCACGGCGGCCGGGGTGGTGCGTTCGGTGTCGCTGGAACGCCCGCAGGTGCGCTGTCACTGGATCGACGCCGACCCGGGCGACCTCGGCGTGGACGCGGTGGTGGACGAACTGCTCGGCACCGAGCGGGCCGAGACGGTCGCGCTGCGGCTGGGCGGCCGCCGCTGGACCCGCGAGTTCGTCCCGGTCCGGCCGGGTGGGCGTACCCCCTCCGGGTCGGGCATCCGCGACGGCGGCCGTTACCTGATCACGGGCGGCCTGGGCCGCGTCGGCGGCGCGTTCGCCGCCGAGCTGGCCCGGCGCGGCGCGCAGCTGGTGCTGGTGAGCCGCACCGCGCAGCCGCCGCCGGCCACGATCGAGGCCCTGGAGCAGGCGGGCGCCCGGGTGCGTCACCTCACCGCCGACGTGGCCGACGCGGACGCCATGCGGGCGGTACGCGACGAAGTCCTGCGTGACCTCGGCGGCCTCGACGGCATCATCCACGCCGCGAAGCTGCCCGACACCGGCCTGTCCGCCGGGTCGCGGCTGGCCGAGGCGGCGGCGGAACTGCGGCCGAAGGTCACCGGCACGCTGGTGCTGCGCGAGGTCTTCGGTGACCTGCCGCTCGACTTCGTGGCGCTGACCTCGTCGGTGACCGCGCTCGCAGGTGGCCTGGGCCGGGCCGACGACACGGCCGCCAACGCATTCCTCGACGCGTACGCGCGCAGCCCGCACGGCTGGCCGGCCCGCCTCGTGTCGCTGGCCTGGGGCGCGTGGCAGGAGGAGGGCGTGCCCGAACACGACGGGCTGCCCCCCGCGGCGGCGGTCGCCGCGGGGCAGCGGGTCCTCGCCGAGGGCCGCACCGGCACGGTGGCGATCGGCGCCTACACGGTGGCCGCGGTCGCGGGCCACGAGCGGCGACTCGGCTCGGCAGCCGCCACGGTGACCTCCACCGTGGCCGCCGCCGACGGCGACCTCACCGCCACCATCGCCCGGATCTGGGGTGACGTCCTCGGTGTCGCCGAGGTCAGCCCGCACGACAACTTCTTCCGGCTGGGCGGCACATCGCTGGTGGCGGCGCAGCTGGTGCTGCGCATCCGCCAGGCCGTCGGCGCCCGGCTGTCCATGCGGGTGCTGTTCGACGCGCCGACCGTCGCCGCGATGGCCGCCCGGATCGAGTCGCTGCGCGGCGCCCCACCGGCCGCCGACGCGGAGGCACCCATCCCGCGCCTCCGCAGACCGGGACAACTGGCATGACCGACTGCACCGCAGCGCAGCAAGGGCCAGGAGGGCATGCCGAGGAGGATCCCGCATGACCGAGTCGCGGCAGGACCTCACGGCGGTGGGCGGCGTCTACACCGTCCCCGCCTCCTACGCTCAGGAACGGGTCTGGTTCACCGCCCAGCTCAGCCCCGGGCAGCCGCTGTTCACGATGACCGATGCGGTCACCCTGCCACCCGGCGCGGGGCCGGAGCAGGCGCTCGCCGCGCTGCGGGCCGTCACCGAACGGCACGAGGCCATGCGCACCACCCTGCGCCTGACCGGCGGCGAGCTCCACCAGGACATCCACCCCACCGTGCCGATCGAGCTGCCGGTGACCGACCTGTCCGGGCTGACCGAGCCGGACCGGGAACGCGCCCGCGCGGAGATCGTCGCCGAGTACGCCCGCCTCGACCTGCCGATGGACAGCGCACCGCTGTGGCGGGCGCGGCTGCTGCGGCTCGGCGCGGACACCTGGTGGCTGCTGTTCGCCGGGCACCACGTCATCCTTGACGGCACCTCACTGCTCAACCTGCGTGCCGAGCTGACGGAGCTGTGCGCCGCCGCCGTCGCGGGTCGGGCGCCGGACCTGCCCGGCCTGCCCATCCAGTACGCCGACTACGCCGCCTGGGAACGCGATCGCCTCGACGGCCCTCGGTGGGGTCAGCTGCGCGACTACTGGCGGGAGACGCTGACCGGCCTGCCCGCCGTGCACGCGCTGACCACCGACCATCCGCGCCCGCTGACTCGCACGTTCAGCGGCAGCGACGTACGCCGCACCCTGCCCGACAGCGTGGCGCAGGCGCTACCCGAGCTGTCCCAGCAGGCCGCCGCGACCCCGTTCATGGTGCAGCTGGCGGCCTACGTCGCGCTGCTGCACCGGCTGTCGGGCAGCGACGACATCGTGGTCGGCATGCCGGTGGTGGGCCGCGACCGTACCGAGTTGGAGCCGCTGCTGGGCATGTTCATGAACATGCTGACACTGCGGGTCGACGTCTCCGGTGATCCGCCGTTCCTGACCCTGCTCCGCCGGGTGCGCCGCGTCGTGCTCGACGCGTGGGACCACCAGGACATGCCGTTCCAGAAGCTCGTCGAGGACCTGGCGGTGCGGCGCGACCCCGGCGTACCGCCGCTGTACCAGGTCACGTTCCACCACCTGCCGACCGGCCGCGGTGAGGCGTTCGGCGGCGCCATGGACGACCTGTCGCTGGAGATCGCCGGCGACGAGCTGCGGCTGGAGTACAACACCGCACTGTTCGCCACCTCCACCATGGAGGCGTTCGCGGACCGCTACCTGTTGCTGCTCGCGGCCGCTGCCGCGGCGCCGCGGACCAGGGTGGGCGCGCTGCCGATCATGTCGGACGCCGAGCGCGCCCAGGTCGTGACCGGCTGGAACGCCACCGACGCCCCGGTGCGCCAGACCACCCTGGCGAAGCTGTTCGACAGCCAGGCCCGGCGTACGCCGGACGCGGTCGCGCTGGTCGACGGCGGCACCCGGCTGACCTACGCCGAGTTGTCCGCCGCCGCCGAACAGGTGGCACGGCGGCTGACCGCGCGCGGCGTGGGGCCCGAGTCGATCGTCGCCATCCACGAGCCCCGCTCCAGCCGCCTGGTCGTCGGGCTGCTCGGCATTCACCGGGCCGGTGCGGCGTACCTGCCGTTGGACCCGGACTATCCGGCGCAGCGGCTGGCCTACATGCTCGCGGATGCCGGCGCCGAGGTGCTGCTGGCCGACGAGGTGCCGGAGGGGCTGGCGGTACCGGGCGTGGTGCTGCCGCTGACCGGCCCGGAGCAGCCCGAGACCGCCCCGGGCACCGCCGCGGGGCCGGGCAACGCGGCGTACCTGATCTACACGTCGGGATCCACCGGGCGACCGAAGGGCGTGATCAACGAGCACGCCGGCATCGTCAACCGGCTCGACTGGATGCAGGACACCTTCGGGCTCGGACCGGACGACGCCGTGCTGCACAAGACGCCGATCGGTTTCGACGTGTCGGTGTGGGAGGTGTTCTGGCCGCTCATCGTGGGCGCCCGGCTGGTGCTGGCCCAGCCGGGTGGACACCGCGACCCGACGTACCTGCGGGATCTGATCGAGCGGGAGCGGATCACCACCGTCCACTTCGTCCCGTCGATGCTGGACGCCTTCCTGGCCACGGCCGGTCCCGCCGACCTCGCCCGGTGCGGGTCGCTGCGGCGGATCGTGTGCAGCGGCGAGGAACTGCCGCTCGAACTCGCCCGCCGGACCGTGGCCGCTCTCCCGGCCGCCGCGCTGCACAACCTCTACGGGCCCACCGAGGCCGCGATCGACGTCACCGCCTGGGCGGTGACGCCCAGCGCGCTGGCCGGGGCCACCCGGGTGCCGATCGGCGGACCCATCCGCAACGTCCGCACCTACGTGCTCGACGAGGCGATGCGCCCGGTGCCGGTCGGCGTGGCCGGGCAGCTGCACCTCGGCGGCGTTCAGGTGGCCCGGGGCTACCTGCACCGCCCCGAACTCACCGCCCGCACGTTCGTCCCCGACCCGTTCGACGACACCGGCGGGCGGCTCTACGCCACGGGTGACCTGGCCCGCTGGCGGACCGACGGCACGCTGGAGTTCCTCGGCCGCATCGACGACCAGGTGAAACTGCGTGGCCTGCGGATCGAACTGGGCGAGATCGCCGCCGTGCTGCGCGAGCAGCCGGGCATCGGCTCCGCCGCCGTCGCCGTACGCGGTGCCACGCCCGCCGACCAACGCCTGGTGGCGTACGTGACGCTGGCAGCGGGGACCGAGGCCCTGGACCACGCAGCGGTGCGGGAGGCGCTGAAGCGGCGCCTGCCGGAATACATGGTGCCGTCGGCGTTCGTGCCGCTGGACGCGCTGCCCCTGTCTCCCAACGGAAAGCTGGACACCGCCGCGCTGCCCGCGCCCGCGCACGACGGCAGCCCCGCCGCCGGACGCCGGCCACCGGTCACCCCGGTCGAGCAGGCCATCGCCGGCGCCTGGCAGGACGTGCTGGGAGTCAGGGACGTCGGGCTCGACGACGACTTCTTCGAACTGGGCGGGCATTCGCTGCTGGCGATCCGGATGCTGGCCGCGCTGCGCGACGCGTACGGGCACATCGACGTCGGCGTGATGGACGTGTTCCAGCACTCCACCGTGCAGGGGCTGGCCGCGCTGATCGACGGCCCCGCGGACCAGGAACGCCGGCGGCCACTGCTCTACGAACTGACCAAGCCGGTCCCGGCGGGGCAGCGGGTGCGGTCCTACGTGTGCGTACCCTATGGTGGCGGACTCGCCAGCATCTACCAGCCGCTCGCGGACGAGCTGCCGCCCGGACACACGCTGTTCTCAGTGGCGGTCCCGGGACACGACGTCGGGGTCAGCGACACGGAGCTGCCCTTCGACGAGCTGGTCGACCGGTGCGTGGCCGAGATCCAGGACCGGGTGGACGGCCCGCTGGTCCTGTACGGTCACTGCGTCGGCGGCGCCCTGCTGACCGGTATCGCCCGGCGGCTGCACGAGCAGGGCCGCCCGATCGAAGCGATCTACGCGGGCGGCGTCTTCCCGACGGCCCGGCCGGACAACATGCTCGGCCGCCTGGTCGACTGGGTCGACTCCCGCGGCGCGGACCGGCGTTACGAGACGTTCCTCCGCTCGATCGGCGCCGAACTGGCCGACCTGGACCAGGCGCAGGTCGACCGGTTCGTCCACCACGTGCGGCGGGAGGCCGCCGAGGCGCAGGAGAAGTTCACCGAGTGGCTGGAGGCCGCGCCGGCCCAGGTGGCCGCGCCGGTGATCTCCGTCGTGGGCACCCACGACATGCTCACCGAGTACTACGAGGAGCGCTACCGCGAGTGGAGCTTCCTCGGCGAATCCACCGCGCTGGTGGTCCTCGACCAGGCGGGACACTACTTCGTCAAGCAGCGGGCCAAGGCGCTCGCCGAGGTGGTCACCCAGACCCATCTCCGGCTCGCCGAGCCCTTCGCCGCGCAGGCCACAGCGGACCGGCTCGCCGGCGACGCCTGGGAACTAGCCGCCACCAGCGCCGACCCCGTCATCGCCGGCGCCGGCGTGCAGCCCGGCGTAGGCCGGTTCCTCGCGCTCACCGCCAGCCAGCTGATCTCGGCCACCGGCTCGGCGCTGACCCAGTGGGCCGTACCCGTCTGGGTCTACCTGACCACCGGGTCGATGCTGTGGTTCGGCCTGTCCGGGGTGATCGCCTACCTCCCGGCACTGCTGACGCTGCCCGTCGCGGGTGCCGTCGCGGACCGCTTCGACCGGCGCAAGGTGCTGCTCGCCGCGTGCGCGACCGCGGTGACGGCGGCGGCGCTGCTGGCCACGCTGCTGTGGACCGATCAGCTGGGGCTGGCCGCCGTCTACGCCCTGGTCTGTGTGCTCGGCGCCGCGTCGGTGTTCCAACGCATCACCTACCTGGCCGCGATCCCGCAGGTCATGCCGAAGCGCTACCTGGGGCACGCCAACGGCATCGCCCAACTGGCCGTGGGGCTCAGCTCGCTGGCGGTGCCGCTGCTGGCGGCGGGCCTGCTCGCGGCGATCGACCTGACCGGCATCCTGCTGATCGACATCGTGAGCTACGCGGTCGCGATGAGCGTCCTCGCGGTGGTGAAGTTCCCCAAGCTGCTCGGCCGCCGCCGCAAGGAGCCGTTCCTGGCCGAACTGATCGGCGGGGCGCGGATGACGTGGGCGGAGCCGGGTTTCCGGGCCATGCTGGGCTTCTTCTCGCTCTACAACCTCTGCCTGGCCAGCCTGATGCTGGTGCCGCCGATGGTGCTCGCGTTCGGCACGATGGGCCAGGTCGGCACGGTCGCGTTCGCCGAGGCGCTGGGCGCTGTCCTGGGCGGACTCGTGATCGCGGCCTGGGGCGGCCCGACCAGGCGCCGGATGCCCGCCCTGATCGCGATCGCGTTCGGGGTCGCGATCAGCCTGGTGCTCAGCGGCGTACGCCCGAACCTTGTGCTGGTCGCGCTCGGCAGCTTCGGCGTGGGACTGGGCCTGGGCCTGCACAACGGCATCTACCTGTCGATCATCCAGGTGAAGGTGCCGCAGCGCTTCCACGGCCGGGTGCTGGCGATCATCCAGACGCTGACCTGGGCGACGCTGCCGCTGGGCTTCGCCGTACTGGTGCCGCTGAGCGGGTCGGTGCTGGAGCCGATGTTCGCTCCGGGCGGCGCCCTGGCCGACAGCGTCGGTGCCCTGATCGGGACCGGCCCTGGCCGAGGGCTCGGGTTCGCGTTCGTCGTGTCCGGGCTGGCCCTGGCCGTGGTGTCGCTGGTCGCCTACGGCCAGCGCCGGTTGCGCCTGTTCGACACCGAGACCCCCGACGCTCCGGCGGACGCGACCGAGTGGCTACCGCACCTTCGCCGCCGCCGGGTCGACGATCTGTAGCCGCAGTTCCGAGGCGTACGCCTGGCCGGCCGCGTCGGTCAGCCAGGCGTCGCCCGGGCCGGGCAGCAACTCGGTGATGGTCAGCCCGACCCCGTCGCCGCCCTTGGAGTGCGCGCCGCGCAGCAGGGTGCACAGCAACCGGGTGTAGACGCCGCTGGTCAGGTCGACGAAGCTGGGTTTCAGCTCGGTGTCGACCCGGACGAAGATCCGCTCGGGCAGGCCGAGGGCCAGCCTCCAGCGCCGCACCGCGAGGTAGCGCTCCCGCTCGCCCTTCACCTTGTGCAGCCCGGTGTCGCCGACCGTGGTGCGCCAGGTCTCGCGGACCAGCACGAGGTCGTCGACGGTGATACGCGGGGTGTGCCCGACGTTGCCGGCCAGCTTCCACGTGTCGAACACCTGGTAGTCGAAGAGCTGCGCGAACACCTCCAGCAGCGGCCACTGCCGTCCGTCGTCCGCGTGCACCCGCAGGCTGCCGTCGGCTTCGGGTCGTACGGTGAGGCCGGTGATCGGCACGACGCGGTCCGGGTCGGCGCCGGGGGCGCTGACGAAGCCGAGCTGCACGTCGGCGGGACCGTGCAGCCATTCCGCGATGCGGGCCGTGTGCCGGGGCCAGTCCACCGGGGCCAACAGCCGCACCCGGCCCTCGGGCAGGTCGGCCCGCATGCCGTCCCGCAACCGCTGCGGTTCCGGGTGCCCGTACGCGAAAAAGTGCGTGTCGAACGCGGCCAGGGCCACGTGCAGTTCGCCGAGCACGACGGTGAAGTCTCCCCGCAACAGGGCCGCCTCGTCCGGGGCACACAGATGCAGGTCGGGGCTGTGAATCCGGGCGGCGGCCCAGCCGGGCGCGGCGGCTCCGAATGCCGCGGCGACCCGTTCGGTCAGCTCGGCGGCGCCGAACCGCAGCTCCCGGACGTCGGCATCGGCATCGGCCAGGCCGAGCACCTTCGCCCACCGGGCCAGGAAATCGGCGGTGACGGCGGCGCTGGGCGGGTTGGCCCCGAACACGACCGCCTGAGCCAGGAACCACAGGTCGGGCAGTGGAACGTCCGCATCGGCCGACTCGGCCGACAGATCGCGGTAGAGGGCGGCCAACGCCTCGGCGTACGCGTCGCCGATCGCTGCCGTCAGCCACCGGGCCGACAGCAGCAGCGGCTCCAGCGGAGCAAGCCGTTCCAGCA
Organism: Micromonospora sp. NPDC052213; assembly: GCF_040679695.1. NCBI lineage: Bacteria > Bacillati > Actinomycetota > Actinomycetes > Micromonosporales > Micromonosporaceae > Micromonospora > Micromonospora sp. NPDC052213. The sequence goes on along the minus strand of NZ_JBFAVI010000013.1, from coordinate 45,528 downwards.
GCGCGTCACCGAAGCTGATGTCCAGGTCGCGCACGGTTTCCAGGTGGCACAGGGTGCGCCCGGCGTACACCTCGCCGGGGTGTTGCCGCGCGGCCTGACCGGTCAGCTCGACGAACTTGCGCTCCAGTGCGGACATGGCTGCGGCCAGGGCATCCGGGCCGTCGGCGGCGGCCACCGCGTCGCGCAGCGCGCTGATGGTGGCCAGCTCACCGAGCACCCGGTCGCGGACCAGGTCGTCGCCGATCGCGGCGAGCTGCTCGCGCAGCACATCCTCCGCGGTGAGGTCGATCGGCAGGTCGAACCCGATCCGCAGCACGCCGCGCTCGGCGAGTTCGTCGAGCTGCGCGTACACGTCGGCGGCACGGCGGAACCCGCTGGCCGGGTCCGCGACCAGCGCGGCGGCGAGGTCCGCGACGCACGATCGTCGCTGCGCCAGAGTGAGCAGCGCGGCCGTTCCCGCCGGCAGCGCCTGCGGCGCGCGGTGCGGATGCCGCAGTACCCCGTCCCGCAGCGTCAAATGGGGCGCCAGCCGCACCGGCAGCCAGTCCCGCACGCCCTCCGCGCGGGCGAAGGCATCGCCGAGCGCGTCCAGCGCCCACCGCTCCAGAAAGACCCGGCGGGTACGCGTCAACGCCGCACCCGGGCGCACCGTCGCGACGGGACCGGGGCCACCCAGCTCCGTCCAGCAGATGGGACCGAAGAAACCGACGGTGTCGTTCTTGAGGCAGTAACGCTGCCAGTATTTCGCGATGACTTCCTCGCGGTGCCGCCGGCGCAGATTGCGCGGGGCGTGCGGGCCGTCGCGCCGGATCGCGTCGACCGCGACCAGGACGGCCGGATTCTGCCAGGCCAGCGCGGTGCGGAACGCGTCGTCGCAGGCGATGTCGTAGACGGTCCGGCCGAGATCCGTTGCGGCGGCGTCGAACGCGGCTCCGAAGGCGGCCGCGTCGGAGGCACCGGTGAGATAGCTGTCGGCGGCCGCCGCGAGCGCGGGCGCGGCGAACCGCTGCATCCCCGCCACCGGAAATCCGGCCGACCGTAGCAGCGCTGGACGCCATACGTGCCATGGGGTTCCGACGATGGGCGTGAGATGCTCCTGGGGCATCCGGCAATGGTATGCATCCATGGACCTGCGGTGGGACGGGCAATCGTGAGCTTCGGGCTGGTGTCGTTCGGTGAGGCGCTCGGTGATCCGGTACCGGTGGCGGACGTGGTGGGGCAGTACACCGACGACGTGAACCGGGTCCTCGGGTACGGCTACCGCCAGGTGCACCGCAGCGCGCCGGAGATCGGCCTGACCGACCTCGCCGAGCGGGCCGCCCGCCAGGCCCTCGACGCCGCCACGCTCCCCGCCGCGCAGGTGGACCTGCTGGTGCTGGCCACCACCGACCTCACCGAGTACCTCTACTGGGACGCCGCCGCCGACCTGGCGCACCGGCTCGGCGCGGTCAACGCCGAAGCGGTGCTGCTCACCCAGGCGTGCACGACGGGTGTGCTCAGCTTCGACACCGTCGCGGGCAAGTTCGCCACCCACCCGCGGTACGCCACCGCCCTGGTGGTGGCCGCGAACCGGACCTGTGAGGCGTACTGGAACCGGATGGACACGCAGCCGATGGTCTTCTCCGACGGCGCGGTCGCCACGGTGGCCCGGCGCGGGCATTCCCGGCTGCGCTGGCTCGCCACGGAGGCCGCCACCGACGGCCGCTACGCCGCGTTCCACCGGCTCGACGTGGGCGGCGCGGCGGCACCCTTCGGCCCTGGTGCCGAGCCGCCCGCCGTACGCGACGTGTGGAACGTGATGGAGTTCTTCGACTACGACGCCGAGCAGTTCGAGCAGTTCGCCCGGGACCTCGACGAGCGGGCCGTGCGGGTCACCGAGCGGGCCTGCGAGCGGGCGGACGTCAAGGTCGCCGACCTGGCACGCCTGGTCCTGGTCAGCGACAACGAGCGGTCCATGGCGTCGTTGGCGCAGGCGCACGGGGTGCCGCTGGCGCGTACCAACCGGGAACTGGCGGCCGAGCACGGGCATCTCGGGGCGGCGGACCAGCTGTTCGGGCTGAGCCGCCTGCTCGCCGCCGGCGAACTCCGCGAGGGCGACCGGGTCGCGCTGATTTCGCTGGGCCGGGGCATGCACTGGGCCTGTACCATCGTCGAGGTGTAAGCATCGATCGCCCGGTCGGTTTTGACAGCGCACCACCGCTGCCGCCTGATATCCGTTGTGGAAAGGGACACTGGATGTCCAGTCGCCTGGTGCGGGTCGTCGCCGACGTGCTGGCGTTGCCGGTCGAGCAGATCGACGCGCAGACTGGTCCCGCGACCACAGCGGCCTGGGTGAGCCTGCGTCACCTCCAGATCGTCGCGGCGGTCGAGGACGCGTACGGGATCGCCATCACGCCACGGGAGATCCGGGCCGTTCGGTCGGTGGCGGACCTGCGCGAACTGCTCGCGCAGCGGGGCGTCGACGAATGACGTCCGCCGCGCCGTCTCCGCTCAGCGACGCCGACCTCGGCACCGGGCTGTTCATCCGCCGCTTCGAGGAGGAACTGCTCCGCCTGTACGCCGACGGCCACCTCAGCGGCACCACGCACACCTGCCTCGGCCAGGAATACATCCCGGTCGCGCTGGCCCCGCTGCTGACCGGGGACTTCGTGTTCAGCAACCACCGGGGGCACGGGCACTACCTGGCCCACTGCGCTGACCCGGACGGCCTGCTGGCGGAACTGCTCGGCCGGGAGGGCGGGGTGTGCCATGGGCTCGGTGGCAGCCAGCACCTACGCCGGGAACGGTTCCTGTCCACCGGCGTACAGGGGGAGAGCCTGCCCGCCGCGGTCGGCGTGGGGCTGCACCTCAACCGCACCGGGCAGGACGGGATCGTGGTGACCTACATCGGTGACGGCACCTGGGGCGAAGGCGCGGTCTACGAGGCGCTCAACATGGCGCAGCTGTGGCGGGTGCCGCTGCTGGTCGTGGTCGAGCACAACCGGATCGCCCAGTCCACCCCGACCACCGCGCAGCTGGCCGGGACCATCGGCGGCCGGGTCGCCGGGTTCGGGATCACCTTCAGCGAGTCGGATTCGCTGGACCTCAACGAGGTGCGTGCCGCCGCCGCGCCGCACATCGAGCGGGTCCGCGCCACCCGGCAGCCGCATGTGCTGGTGCAGCACACGGTCCGGCTCGGCCCGCACAGCAAGGGCGACGACTCCCGCCCGGCCGACGAGATTCGCCGGCTGCGTCACCTCGACTGGCTGGAGCGGTACGCGGCCGCGTACCCGCCGCAGTTTTCGGCCGCCGACGCGCGGGCCCGGCAGCGGGTCGCGGAGATCTCGGCCGCGGCGCTGGCCCGGCCCCTGGTGGGCGGAGGCGTGGTGTGACGCGCGCCGAACGAATGAGCCAGAACCTCAACCGCGCCCTGCACGGGCTGTTCGCCGCCGACGAGCGGGCCTGGCTGCTGGGCGAGGATGTCGTCGACCCCTACGGCGGCGCCTTCAAGGTCACCCAGGGCCTGTCGACGGCCTACCCGGACCGGGTGCTGTCGACACCGCTGAGCGAGAACGGCATCACCGGTGTGGCGGGTGGCCTGGCGCTCTGTGGTGACACGGTCATCGTCGAGATCATGTTCGGCGACTTCGTCGGCCTCGCCTTCGACCAGATCATCAACTTCCTCACCAAATCCGTCGCCATGTACGGCGAGCACACCCCGATGCGGGTCGTGATCCGCTGCCCCGTCGGCGGCGGGCGGGGTTACGGCCCGACGCACAGCCAGAGCGTGCAGAAGCATTTCATCGGCATCCCGCACCTCGCGCTCTTCGAGCTGTCGCCCCTGCACGACGCGGCCGACGTGCTCGCCGCCGCGCTGCGCCGCGGCGAACCGTCCATGCTGTTCGAGGACAAGATCCTCTACACCCAGCCGAGGTACGTGGACAACCGGGTCGACGACCGCCTCGCCTTCGAGCTGCTGGGCGCGGATCGCAACTGGGCCCGCGTCTACGACCCGGCTGCCGCCGCCGCGCCGACACTGGTCATCGCACCCGGCGGGGTCGCCAACCGGGCGATCGCCGCCGCCCGGAAGGCCGGGGAGCAGGGGCGCAATGTCGAGGTGCTGGTCCCAGCCCGGCTCTACCCCTTCGATGTCGACGGTGTGCTCGGCCTGCTCGACGGTGCGGACGGCGTGATCGTCGCCGAGGAGAGCACGGCTGGCGGCACCTGGGGGAGCGAGGTCGCCACCCGGCTCTACGCCGCCGCGTGGCCGCTGCTGCGTCGGCCGATCGAGCTTGTCAGCTCGGCCGCCAGCATCATTCCGTCGGCACCGCACCTGGAACGGGCGGTCCTGCTCAGCGCGGACACGATCCTGGAACGGATCATGCACCGCTCCACTGGCGAGCCTGCCGCGTCGGGAGCCGCGAGTCGCGATCGGGCCGCGCCGTCATGGGAAACGCCCGGCACGGTTGTGGCGCAGGTGGCGCCGGCCGTAGTGCTCGCCGGCGAGGCGGCCACGGAGCCGTTACGCGCCGGCGCCGCTCCGGCTCCCCGCAGCGGTTCGCCGCTGGCCAGGTTGCGCCAGGCGCGGGCGGCGGAGCAGGGCGTCGCGGTGCGCGTACCCAAGCTCAACAACAACGACGACAGCTATGTGCTGCTGGAGTGGCTGGTCCCGGCCGGTGCCACCGTCGAGATCGGACAGGCGATCGCGGCGGTCGAGACCTCCAAGGCGATCGAGGAACTGGCAGCGACGCACGCGGGCGTGCTGCGCCAGGACCTCGCCGCCGGGGCCGACTGCGTCCCGGGCTCGACCATCGGCTACATCCGGTCCGCCGGTGCCGTCCCCGCTGCGGCGCCCCCGGTCGCTGAGCCGTCCGTGGTGGCGCAACCCGCGCTGCCGGGGCGGCCGCTGCCACCGCCGCAACGCCGCATCGCCGAGGTGGTGGCGACCTCACACCGGGAGATCCCGGTCGCCTTCACCGCCGTGCGGGTCGACGTGACCGCCGCCCTCGCGTACGCGCGCCGGGCCGCCGACGAGACCGGCGCCGATGTCAGCCTGACCGAGATCGTCATCGCCGCCGTGGCCAGGTTGCACGAGCAGTTCCCTGCCCTCTACGCCCAGCTCACCGGGGACGGCCGGGTCATCGACGCGGCACAGCCGTCGGTCGGGCTCACCGTGGACGTCGGCACCGGGCTGTTCCTGCCGGTGATCCGCGACGCGGCGAAGCTGGACCTGGGCGACCTCGCCGACGCCGTGGTCGAGCTGCGGATGAAGGCGCTGCGCAACCGGCTACGCGAGGACGACATGGCCGGGATGAACTTCCTCGTCGCGCTCAACAACACCCCCGGCGTGATCTACGCCCAGCCGATCATCCCGCCCGGCGTCACCTGTGCCCTGTCGGTGCCCGACGTGCACCGCGAGGTCGTGCTGGACGTCGGAGGCGAGGTGCGCGAGCGGATGATGGCGGACCTCGGGCTGGCCTACGACCACCGGCTGGTCAACGGGGCGCAGGCCGGGGCGTACCTGGCCGCGCTCAGCGCCGCCCTGCACCTGTAACCGGGCCCCCACATGGGTCCATGTGCCCGCGCCCTCGACAGCGAGGGCGCCTGCGCAACGTGCGTCTCAGTGACTGCTTCCCGCCGGGGCGGCGACAGGGCCTGCTGATGTTCCGACGTCCACGCCGCCGTGGCGAACGTGCCGTTCAACGGCGGCCCGTCATACGTCGCACGTTGGAGAGGTGACGTTGGCGCTGCCGCCACGCCAGGTTGGTCGGGCGTTCCGGTGACGTTCCTACGGTCCGGGTCATGACACCTCGCCCTGCCCACCTCCCACTCGGGAACCCGAGCCGCACGGTCGCCGCGCTCGCCGTCCTGACGCTGTCGACCGGCGTGCTCGCCGTGCTGCCCCCGTCGCCGCCGGCCGCCGCCGAACCCGGCTCGGTGGCCGTCGCGGAGGACTTCTCCGACGGCCGGCTGCCCACCGGCTGGCGGGCCGTCGACGGCACCTGGAAGGTGGAAAACGGCCGGCTGTACGGCACGTCCACCAGCTCCAGCCAGAACAACAAGATCACCTTCGGGCGGCACCTGAACGACTTCAGGTTCGAGGCGACCGTCCGGTTCGAGTCCGTCGCGTCCGCCACCCGCTGGACGGCGCTGGGCCTCGACGTGCCCGGCGACGGTGCCAACCCGTGGTGGATCGCCACGATGCGCAGCGGCACCACCGCGAGCAACGGGCTCGAGTTCGCCCAGCGCACCACCGCCGACACCTGGAACGTCACCAACACCGGCGCCGGACCGTACGCCGCCGGAACCGGCCGGGACGTGCGGGTCGCCGTGGAGGTGCACGGCAGCCAGGCGCGCTGGTTCGTCGACGGGCGGGAGGCGCTGAGGACCAGCAGCCTGCAACGCTCCGCCGACGGCGGGCAGGCCCTGCTGGTCAACGGCGCCACCGTCTCCTTCGACGACGTGCGAATCACCGAGCTGGCCCCCAACGGCTACCTCCGCCCGGACGGCAGCCCGCTCACCGTGATCGCCCACCGCGGCGCCTCGTCGGCCGCCCCGGAGAACACCCTGGTCGCCCAGGAGACCGCGCGGCGGGCCAACGCCGACTGGATCGAGAACGACGTGCAGCCGTCCCGCGACGGCGTGCCGTTCGTGCTGCACGACGCCACCGTGGACCGGACCACCGACGGCGCCGGCCGGATCCGCGACCTCACCGCCGCCCAGCTCAAGGCGCTCGACGCCGGCTCCTGGTTCGCGCCGTCGTACGCGGGGGAGAAGCTGCCGACGCTCGCCGAGCAGCTCGCCGACCTGCGCGTCCGGGGCGGCAACCTGCTGCTCGAAATCAAGGGGGCGCACACCCGCGACGAGGTCGCCCGGATCGTCGAGGTGATCCGCGCGGAGCGGATGACCGGCCGGGTGTTCATCCAGAGCTTCGAGACCGACGCGCTGCGCCACACCCGCGAGCTGGCCCCGGAGCTGCCCCTCGGACTGCTGCGCGGCAGCCTCGACGCCGACCCGGTGGCGGTCGCCCGCGAGCTGGGCCTGACCGCGTACAACCCGAGCGGGACGGCGCTGCTGACCCGACCGGGCGTGGTGCGCGAGCTGCACGACGCGGGCGTGGCCGTCCTGGTGTGGACCATCGACTCGGCGAACCAGTGGCAGGCACTGGAGCAGGCCGACGTCGACGGGATCATCACCAACCGCCCGGCCGAGCTGGCCGGCTGGAACGCCGCGTACTCGCAGCGTCCGCCCGCCACGCCGACCGTCGCGATCGGCGCGCCGGCCGACGGCGCCACCCTCGACCGGGCGCAGGCACCGACCGTCACCGTCACCACCACGCACGCCGAGACGGTCACGGTCACCCTCGACGGGGAGCGGGTCGAGCCCGGCGTGGCGCTGGACCTGACCACCCTGCCCGCCGGCCGGCACACGCTGCGCGCCGAGGCCGTCGGACCGGCCGGCCGGGCGACGGCGACCAGCACCTTCACCGTCGCGGCCACCCCGGCCGGGCTCGGGTACGTGATCCTGACCTCCGACGTCGAGGACGGCACCCGCACCGCGCTGAGCACGCTGCTCGTCCAGGGCCGCTACGCCGAGCTGGCCCGCTACGCCGACCAGCAGGCCGGCAAGCGGCTCCCGGCGGAGCTGGCGCGTGTCGTCGCGGCCGACGCGCGGGCCCTCGCCGCAGACTGACCGTACGACGACGGCGGCGGGCGGGGATGTTCCCCGCCCGCCGC
>NZ_JBFAVI010000013.1:0-37803 GCF_040679695.1 Micromonospora sp. NPDC052213 | reverse complement strand
CGTGGGCCTTTCTCCCCCGACCGCGGGGGGGGGGGGGGGGGTTTGGCCCCCCCCCGCCGCCGTGACCGGGCGTGGGCCTGACCTGAACGACAGCCACAGCATCGCCTGACGACTCAGTCCGCGGTGCGGAGGGCTTCGTCAACGCCTGCCGTCGATCGATCCCGTCCCGCTATCCGGGCACCACCCAGACGGCCGTGTCCGGCGGCAGCCAGCCCTCGTCCAACGGGCCGCTGCCGAGCACGACCGTCCCGGCGACCGGAGACTCGATCGGGCGGCCCGACAGGTTGACCACACAGGCGAACGCTCGATGCGCCCCCCGGGTGAAGGCGAGGACCCCATCGGGTGCGGGCAGCCACGCGAACGGGCCGTCGCCGAGCGCCGGCTGTCCGCGTCGGCAGGCCAACGCGCGACGGTACAGCTCCAGCATGGAGTCGGGGTCGCCGGTCTGCGCCTCGACGGTACGGTCACGCCACCCGCGCGGCTGCGGCAACCACGGCTCGCGCGCCGCATCGGCCGGACTGAAGCCGAACGGCGGCTCCTGGCCCGACCAGGGGAGGGGTACCCGGCACCCGTCCCGGCCGAGGTTCTCGCCGTCGGTGCGGAAGAACATCGGGTCCTGGCGCAGCGCGGCGGGAATGTCCTCCACCTCCTCGAGGCCGAGTTCCTCACCCTGGTAGAGGTAAACCGAGCCGGGCAGCGCCAGATTGAGCAGCAGCGCGGCGCGGGCCCGACGCCGACCGAGCGCCCGATCGGTGGGCGCGCCGAGCTGGCGGTGTTGAAGGGTGAACGACGTGTCGGCGCGGCCGTAGCGAGTCACGTGCCGAGGCACGTCGTGATTGGACAGCACCCAGGTGGCCGGGGCGTTGACCGGGGCGTGCAGCGCAAGGGTCTCGTCGATGACCTGGCGCAGCGCGGTCGCGTCCCATGGGCAGCCGAGGAAGGCGAAGTTGAACGCGGTGTGCAGTTCGTCCGGGCTCAGGTACGCCGCGAGCCGTTCGGCGTCCGGCAGCCAGAGTTCACCGATCAGCGCGCGCGGCTCCGGGTAGCTGTCGGCGATCGCCCGCCACGCCCGGTACACGTCGTGCACCTCGTTCCGGTCGGTGTACGGGTGCGGGACCGGAAGGTCGTCCGGGTCGAAGTCGGCGAGCTCGCCGTCCTTCATCAGCAGCGCGGCCGAGTCGATCCGGATGCCGTCCACCCCGCGGTCGAGCCAGAACCGCAGTACGTCCTCGAACTCCTCGCGGACCTTCGGATGCTCCCAGTTGAGGTCGGGCTGCTCGGGCGCGAACAGGTGCAGATACCACTCGCCGGGGCCGCCGTCCGGGTTGACTGTCCGGGTCCAGGCCGGGCCTCCGAAGATGGACTGCCAGTCGTTGGGCGGTAGTTCCCCGTCCGCGCCCCGCCCCTCGCGGAACCAGAACAGGTCGCGCGCGGCCGAACCCGGCCCGCTGTGCAGCGCCTCCACGAACCACGGATGCGCGTTCGAGCAGTGGTTCGGCACTACGTCGACGACGATCCGGATACCGAGCGCATGCGCCTCGCGGATCAGGTCCTCGGCGTCGGTCAGGGTACCGAAGACCGGGTCGATGGCCCGGTAGTCGGCGACGTCGTAGCCGGCGTCCGCCTGCGGCGAGGCGTACCAGGGGTTGAACCAGATCGCGTCGACGCCGAGGCCGGCCAGGTAGCCCAGGTGTGCGCGGACGCCCTCCAGATCTCCGATGCCGTCACCGTTGCCGTCGGCGAAACTACGCGGGTAGATCTGGTAGATGACGGCGGAACGCCACCATTCGGCGGGCACCGGGCGCGCCGTGTTCGGCTCAAGGGTTTCGATCTCATCCACAGAACGACCTGCTTTCTCGTGCACCTGCCATCCCGTCAGCCCTTCAGCCCGGAGTGCGCGATGCCCTCGACGAAGTGCCGCTGCGCTGCGACGAAGACGATGAGCATGGGCACCACCGACAACGTGGCTGCCGCGAGCTGGGTGCTCCACATCTCTCCGCCGTAGGCGTCCGTGTAACGCGGCAGGGCCTGGGGCAGGGTGAACAGCTCCGGTGACGTGAGGTACACCGTGGGCTCGAGGTAGAGGTTCCACGAAGCGAGGAACGTGAGGATGGCGACGGCGGACAGGGCGGGCCGCGCGAGGGGCAGGCTGATGCGCCACCAGATCCCCGTGTGCCGTAGGCCGTCGAGGCGGGCGGCCTCCTCGAGCTCGACCGGCAGGGCGATGAAGAACTGCCGCATGATGAAGGTCGCCAGGACGCAGGGCGCCGCCAGCGCGGTCACGAGGATCAGCGGCCAGTGGGTGTTGACGAGGCCGACCTGCTTGAACATCTGGAACAGCGGCACGATGGTGACCTCGCTCGGGACGAGGAGGCCCGCGAGGACGACGATGAACAGGACATTGCGTCCGGCGAACCGGATTCTGGCGAAGCCGTAGCCCGCGAGACTCGAGACCAGCAGCGTGATGAGGGTTACCGCGGTCGCGATGTAGAGGCTGTTGAAGTACTGCCTCGCGAAGGGTTGAAAGGTGAAGACCTCCGCGTACGCGGCGGTCGTCGGCGATGCGGTGAACATCGTCGGTGGTGTCTTGAATATCTCGCTCAATGGCTTGAACGACGACGTGATCATCCACAAGGTGGGGATGACGAACGGGGTGGCGAGCAGGGCGAGCGAGCCGATGAGGACGGCGCGGCGGACCGCGCGGGCGCCGCGGCCGCGTCGGGCGGTGGTGGTGTCAGGTCTCATAGAAGACCCACTTCCGGCGAAGCTGCCACTGCAGCAGCGTGAGGAGCATGACGAAGGTGACGAGCATGAGCGCGAGGGTCGACCCGTAGCCGATGTTGTTGAACTCGAAGGCCTGCTGGAAGACGTAGTAGACGAGCACGGTGGTCGACAGGCCGGGGCCGCCCTCGGTGAGCACCGCGACCTGAGCGAACGCCTGGAGGGCGCCGACGACTGTGATGATCGCGGTGAGCAGGAGGGTCGGCGAGATGAGGGGCAGGGTGATCCGCCGGAAGATCGTCCGGCTCGAGGCTCCGTCGATGCGGGCCGCTTCGTAGAGCTCTGACGGCACCCCCTGGAGCGCGGACAGGAACAGGACCATGTTGACGCCGACGCTGCGGATGACCTGCGTGACGATGACGGATGCCATGGCGGTGTCGCCCTGCTGGAGCCAGTTCGGGCCGTCGACGCCGACGAGCGTGAGTAACCCGTTGACCCCACCGTTGTCTTGGAGGAGGAATCCCCACACGAGCGTCCAGGCGACGACCGAGACGACGACCGGGGAGAAGAACAGGGTCCGGAAGAGCGCAGTGCCGCGGAAGCGCCGGTTGAGCAGGACCGCGAGGAGGAGCCCGAGGGCGATGTTGAGGACGACGACGCCGAGGGAGAAGACCGCGGTCGCGCCGAGCACGCGGGGTAGCTGCGGGTCCTTGAACAGTTGCGCGTAGTTGTCTCCCCCGACGAACGTGAGCTGACCCGTGAAGACGTTCCACTCGTTGAGGCTGTAGTACACGGCGAGAACGACGGGAACGATGACGAAGGCGAGCACGCCGAGCAACTGCGGTGCGATGAAGAGGTAGCCGACGAGGCCCTCACCTCGCCGTGTGCGTCCGGGACGCCGCCGTGGCGGTGGCCCCGCGGCCGGAGCGACGTCGTGCTCCGCTCCGGCCGTGAGGAGCGATCCGGTCGTCACTTGGCGAGGACGGGGTCGAGGGCGGCGCAGACTGATCCGAGCACCGCGGGCACGTCGGCCTTCTCGGTCCAGAGGGCGTCGAGAGCAGCCTTGCCCCTCTTGGCGACCTCGGCCGGGTTCGTGTGGTTCGGCAGGGTGACGGCCCCGCGCAGCTGGTCGACGACGACGGACTGCAGTTGGGCGGCCGAGAGCTTCTTGTTGTTCTCCGCGAGCTTGTCGCCGGTGAGCAGCGAGGCGCGCGGCGGCGGGAAGTACTGCGCGAGGAGGCGGGCGTTCTCGGGGTTGGTCAGGTACGCGAGGAAGTTCGTCGCCTCCTCCACGTGACGGCTGGAGGCGAGGACTCCGACGCCGGCCTGCCCGATGACCGAGTAGGCGCCGGCCGGGCCCTTCGGCAGGGGGAGTACGTCGAAGGCGAAGGAACCGTCGAGCAGCGACGCGCGGGAAACCTGAGCGACGGTGAAGGCGGCGTCGCCGGCGAAGAAGTCGACCTTCGTCCCCGGCCCCGGCATCGACTTGTCGACGAAGGCCGCGTCGTGCAGGAAGCGCATGGCGTCGGTCATCTGCGGACTGTTGAAGGTGCAGGTCTTCCCGTCCGCCGACCATGCCGAGGCGCCCCAGCCCGTCCAGACGGTCGCCAACATGTTCCACGACGAGTAGTCGAAGTCCCGCACGACGAAGCCCGCCTTGCCGGTCGCCGAATGGACCGCGGCCCCGATCGCCGAGACCCGATCCCACGTGAGGCCCGCGGGGTCGAGCTTCTGCCCCGCGCGGGCGAGAAGGTCCTTGTTGACGTACAGCGCGAAGGGCGAGTTCGAGAACGGGTAGGCGAAGAGTTGACCGTCGGCCGAGAACTCGGCGGTGACGCTCTCGAGGAGGTCGTCGTAGCCCCACTCCGGTGTTGCCTTGAGGCGGTCCGTCAGCGGGACGAGCGCCTTGGCGGAGATGAGGTCCTTCGACAGGTCACCCATCCAGACGAGGTCCGGGGAGTTGCCGCCGGCAATCTGTGTCGTCAGCGTCGAGTTGTAGTCGGCGAAGGGGAGGCTGTCGAAGGTGATCGACTTGATGGCCGGCCGGGAGGCCTTGTACGACTGCGCGATCGAGTCGAGCAGCGCCAGCTGGTCCTTGTTCGACGTCCAGACAGTCATGCGGAGGTCGACGCTGCCGGGCGCGGCCGACGAGGTCTGCGGAGATGCGGCGGAGCAGCCCGACGCGGCGAGCCCGGCGACCGCCGCGAATGTGAGGGCCAGAAGCTTCCTTCGGGTGAACATGGTCTTTCTCTTCTCTAGTAGCCGGTGATGTGGGGCCAGTGGATCTCGACGCCCGCCTTGACGAGGCGGGCCTGGAACTCGGCGACGAGGGCCTGGTCGGCGAGGACGGTGGCCGGCAGCACGGATCGCTCGATGCAGAAGGCCGCGAGCTCGCCGGCGGCCTCGCCGACGTTCCACTCGACCGGGTGCAGCCGGTACGCGCCGTTGGTGATGTGCGTCGTGCCGATGTTCTTCGCTGCGGGCAGGAGGTTGGTGGTGCGCAGGGGTACGAGCGCCCCGAGGGGGATCTCGAAGGGTGCGCACTCGACGTCGATGTAGTTGTCGCCCCCGGTGGAGGGGTGAAGGTCGATCCGGTACATCCCGACGCCGACGGACGCCTCGAAGCGCGCTGGATCCGCGTGACCGCGGACGGCGACGGAGATGTCCTGCTCGACGATGGTCCGGTGGGCGCGGATCCGTCGTGACTCGCGGATGTACGGGGCCTGGGCGAAGCCGTCATCGGTGCCCACGACGTCGCCGCGGAGGCGGAGACCCGGCCAGCCCCGGCCCCCGTCGGGTCGCGGTGCCTCGGTCTGCAGCCAGTAGAAGTACGCCCGGGATTGGGCCTTCGCGGCGGCGAGGTGCTTTTCCCGGTCGGCGACGTCGATGATCGAGCCGCCGACGTAGTCGAGCTGCGGCCAGTTGGCCAGGACGATGTCGCTCTCGTAGAAGCCGGGTCGGAAGTTGCGCCGACAGGCGATCCTGCGGAACTGCCACAGGTCGCGGTCGCCCGGGTCGACGCGCGGGTCGCCGGTCGGGTCCTGCTCGGGGTTGACGTGGAGCGTACGTGCCTCCGGCTCCAGGGTGCGCGGATTCGGGGCGGTGAACGACAGCATCGGCGCTCCCCAGAAGGGCAGCTCGTGCTGGCGCCACTCGTCGTAGTTGGCCGGGCGCTCGATCGTGTGGTCGCCGGGCGCGTGGTCGAACGCGAAGCACCAGGCAATGGCCTGCACGTTGCTCACATCGGCCAGCTCCGGCGCACTCGGCTCGCCGGTCTCGGTCCGTGACTCGGTGCCGACGACGTACTCGGTGTTGGTCAGTGGGAGCAGATCGCCGGTCTCCGTCGCGTCGAGCACGAAGGGCGCCGCCACGGTGGTGAGATCTCCGGACCGAACGTCCGCGACCACGACGGAGCGGACCGTGTCGTCGACGACGACCGCGTCGACCGGGCGTGCCTGCTGCACCAGCACGAGCCGTCCGCTGGAGCGATAGGGCGCGAGCATCTGGTCGATGATCGCGACAGCGACTCTCGGCTCATGGCACAGCGCGCTGACACGTCCCCGGCCGGGGTTGAGCGCGCGGTCCGTGCGAGCCTCCTCCGACAGGGGGTAGAAGGCCCGGTAGTAGGAGCGGATCCCCTCCCGAAGCGAGCGGTAGCGGGCGGTGACGCCGAACTGCTCGACCCACACGTGCTCGTCGGGCGGGACGGCCTGGGACGTCAACTGGCCGCCGAGCCACTCATGCTCCTCGGTCAGCACGACGCGCATGCCGCGCTCGAGGGCGGCGAGGGCGGCCGCGACGCCGCCGAGCCCGCCGCCGATGACCGCGACGTCGGCGGTGATGGTCCTCATGCCGACCGCCGTTCGACGACGGTCTCGCCGGCCTCGAGATCCGCGCTGAGGAGGCGCTGGGTGTCGAGGGTGTCCCACTCCTCAGGCGCTGTTGTGATGAGGCGCTGGAGCAGGGCGAGCGCCTCCGCGGCGACCTGCCTGCGTCGCACGTGGAAACCGGTGAGGGCGCGCTCGCCGATGCGGTGCCCTCGTACTTCGGCGAGAGCGGCCACGGAGACAGCGTTCGGCACGTCGAAGCCCTCGGTGTGCAGGACGTGGACGACGTCCTCGGCGAGGAAGGCGTCCTCGGCGAGGACGAGCGTCGCCCCCGCGTCGCGCACGGTCCCGGCCACGGCGGTCAGGTCCTCGTCGGTGACGAGGGTCGTCCGGATCCGGCGCGTGGCGGCGGGGGACTGCACGGCCCCACGCCGGTCGCGCGCCGTGGCGGTCTCGCGACCGCGGTGGACGTAGACGGCCCGTTCGTGGCCCAGCCCGACCGCCCGGTCAATGAGGTCCACGGTCGGGGCCGCGTAGTCGATCCCGACGTACGGGACCCGTGCGTCCGTCTCGTCCCGGCGTCCCACCGCTACGAAGGGGAAGCGCTCGTCGACGAGTCGATCGAGATCGGCCCCGTCCATCTCCTGGCCGAGGAGGATGCAGCCGTCCGCGAGCCCCAGGCGAGTCCTGCGGTGGAACAGCTTGCGCCTCCCGTCCTGGACCGGGGAGCTGGTGAAGAAGAGGAGGTCGCAGCCGAGCGTCTCGGCGCTGCGCTCGATGCCGTTGAGCAGCGGCCCGTAGAAGTCCATGCTCTCCGGGGAGAGGGCGGGCTCGTACGTGAAAACGCCGATGATCTGGTTGTCCAGGCCCGCGAGGCGCCGCGCCGCCGGGTCGGCGACGTAGGCCGATCGCTCGATCGCCTCCATGACCCGCGCGCGTGTCGCCGCAGGGATGCGCGCGGTGGACCCTTCCCGGTCGTTGAGGACCGTCGACACGGTTGTCTGGCTCACGCCGGCGATGCGGGCGATCTCGCGTTGAGTGATCTTGCGGGACTTGGACGTCATGTGGTCTCCACCGTGATAATCCGTATCTGCACCCGGGGATGGTGAAGATAATCCGTATCAGCGGTGTTGCGCAAGAGTCTTGACGGCGCCACCGTCGGCAGTCGACGATGGCGCCGGCTCATCTGCCAATACGCATTATCACTCGGCGTCCGCCGGGGAGAGGAAGGCCACCATGGCGTCACCACGGCCCCAACAGCCCGGCCTGACCCGGCGCGGGTTCCTCGGAGCGACCCTCGTCGGGGGAGTGCTCCTCATGGCCGAGCCGAGCCCGGTGAGCGCCGCCGCCACCGAGGGCGACATCGTGCTGTCGGCGGCGGGGATCAGCGTCGTCGGGAGCGCCGGTGGGCGGCTCGCGATCCGGGACGGGGCTGGCACCGTCCGATCGCAGGGGTCGCGGTTCCAGGTCAAGGACCGGATCACGGGGATCCACGTGTCGACCGGCGGCCTCCCGAGCCTCGTCGAAGGCGCGGACGGCTCGCCGATGATCCGCATGGACTACACCTTCGGCTCGGCGGCGGGCGGGGTCGCCGTCCACGCCCTCGTGTCGGTTTCGACCGACCGCGCACACCTCGAATGGCACATCTCGGGCCCCGAGACCCTCGTGCCCGACGGGTTCCTCTTCAGCCGGGCGATCCTCAACCCGACGGAGCCGGACGACTACGTCGCGGTGACCGAGTGGGTGCGAGACGGCGCGGGCGGCATCCCCTTCGAGGTGACCTCGGGCGTCGCGCACGTGTCGACGTGGGCGGCCCTCCACGGCATGTTCCTCCTCCAACGGTCCCGACAGGCCTGGACGAACTCGACGTGGATCCACGCGCCAGGAGCCCTCCAGGATGACGGGACATTCCGGAGCGAAGCGGACTTCTTCTTCAGCACGACCCGACCCTCGGCGACGGCGACCATCGGACGTGGTCGCGACCTCGGCATCGAGCTGTGGACAAACCGCGACTTCAACATCTGGCAGGCCGGAGGCGAGCCGATGGAGGTGACGGCCCTGGTCGCGAACGGCGGCGCCAGCGACCGGGTCGTCAACCTGAGGTGGTGGGTACGCGACTTCAACGGCGCGCAGCTCGCCAACGATGTCGCGCAGATCGCCGTCCCCGCGCGGGCCGCACGGGAGCACACGTTCAGCCTCCCGGCCCCGCCCGCAGGCATCTGCGTCTGTGAGGTCACGGCGTCGTCAGAAGGGGACGAAGCCTTCGCCCGTACGAATCTCGCTGTGCTCGAACCGCACACGTACGAGGCGGGTGCGTCGAGCATGTTCGGCATGGCCAACTATCCGTGGCTGCAGCGGCCGTCCGCCGACGCGCTGCTCGACCTGTGGCAAGCCGTCGGGGTCAGTGTCGTCCGCATCTCGTATGCCGGGGGACCGGGCCTGCCGCCGAGCGCCTTCGACGAGCGGGGGATCCGCCACAACATCGAGCTCCAGCCATCCCTGCAGGTCACCGACGAGCAGGCCGCCGCCTGGGCCGCATCGAGCCTGGCCACCGCGCTCGAAGCGGGGGCAGGTTACTTCGAGGTTGGCAACGAGCTCAACCGCCCGTTCAACACCGGGCTGGCGGCGCAGGCATACATCGACAAGGCGCTGCGCCCGGTGGCGGATCGTGCCGCCGCGATCGGCGCGCCGATCAAAATCATGAACAACGGCCTGGCGGGCATGGACAAGCCGTGGCTCGAAAACTTCTACGCAGGCGGTGGCTGGGACCTCATCGACGCCTTCGCCTACCACCCGGGGCGGGGCAACTTCACCCCCGACTACGTGCCGGACGGTGACGACTGGGACGCGGGAAGCACAGGAAACTACTGGAACTTCCTCGGCGGCCTGCGGCAACTCAAGGCACTCATGGCCGAGTACGGCGAGAAGGAGATCTGGCTGACCGAGGCGTACGCGTGCACCCGGCCGAACGCCTGGTGGAACGACACCTACCGGCACGCGGCGGAAAACGTCTTCCTCACCCTCGCGCTCGCCAAGGCGGAAGGGGTACGCGGGGTCTGCTGGTACCAGTTCCACGACAGCGTCCTCGGCAACCCGCAGGTGGCCGACCCGGGCAACGTCGAGTACCACTTCGGCCTGATGAACCGTGACCTCAGCGCAAAGCCGTCGCTCCTGGCCTACGCGAACGCGGCGCGGCTGCTCGACCGGGCCGACTTCATCGGATGGCTCACGTTCGCCGACCCCGAGACCAAGGGGCTGCTCTTCGACACCCCGGACGGCGAGGCGGCGGTGCTGTGGAACCGCGCCGACGGCTACCTGCTCAACCCCGATCACGACCCGAGCGGGTGGCACTTCCCGGCCCCGGAGGTCTGGGTCGACCCGTGGCCGACAAAGACCGAGATCATGGCCGTCGCGAAGGCTGATTCAGTACGCCAGGTCGACTCCATCGGGCAGGTCACCGAGCTACCGGCGACCGGCCGCACCGTGTCGCTCGTCCTGGATGGCGCACCGCGCGTCTTCTACGGGCTCGCCCTCGTCGGCGCTCACGACGAAGCGGGCACCTGGGTCGCGCCGGGCGTGCTCCGCGTTCCCGAGGAAAGGGCGCGGCGGCGCCGACAGTTGCGGCGCCGGCCCGGCTGAGGCTGTCCCCGGCGTGCGCGACGCCAGCGACACCCGCGGCAACCCGACTGGCCCGGACCGTGAAGTCCGGGCCAGTCGTGCCCTCGACGACCTTGTCCGTGATCGACGAAATCGTCTGCCGCGCCACCTCGGCGCCATACACCTGAGCATGGGCGGCTGACGGCGGGGCGGGCGCGCGGATCACCAGGCGCAGGGCGCGTAGTCCTTCAGGAAACAGCCGTACAGGTCTTCGCCCTGTTCGCCGCGGACGATCGGGTCGTAGACCCGGGCCGCGCCGTCGACCAAGTCCAGCGGGGCGTGGAAGCCGGCGTCCGCCAGCCGCATCTTCGTCGGGTGAGGCCGCTCGTCGGTGATCCAGCCGGTGTCGACGCTGGTCATGAGAATGCCGTCGGACAGCATCTCCTGGGCGCTGGTCCGGGTCAGCATGTTCAGCGCAGCCTTGGCCATGTTGGTGTGCGGGTGCCCCGGCCCCTTGTAGCCGCGGGTGAACTGGCCCTCCATCGCCGACACGTTCACTACGTACTTGCGGCGGGCGGTCGCTGCGGCCATCGCCGGTCGCAGCCGGCTGACCAGAACGAACGGTGCGGTCACGTTGCACAGCTGCACTTCGAGCAGCTCGATCGGGTCCACCTCGTGCACCCGCTGCACCCAGCTGTTGACCGGGTCGAGGTCCGGCACCAGACCGCCGGCGTCGATGGCGGTGGCGGCCGCGATCCGTTCCGGCGAGGCGGAACCGCTGGTCAGCGCCAGCGCGGTCAGCGCGTGCGGGGGGATCACGGCCGACTGCGGCGGGGCGGCCAGGCTGCCCGCCGGGTCGCCCCAGCCGGCCGGTTTGGCGAACGTGATCATCTCCGGCAGTGGGCCGTCCGGCAGGGCCGCCGCCTCCGCGGCGACGAGTTGCGCGTACGCCCCGGGCGTGCGACGGACGGTCTGCGCCGCGTTGTTGATCAGGATGTCGAGTGGTCCCTGGCCGCTGACCGAATCAGCGAGGGCGATCACCTGGGCGGGGTCGCGCAGGTCGATCCCGACGATCCGCAGGCGGTGCAGCCAGTCCCCGCTGTCGGGCATCGCGGCGAATCGGCGGACCGCGTCGTGGGGAAACCGCGTGGTCACCGTGGTGTGCGCGCCGTCGCGCAGCAGCCGCAGCGCGATGTACATGCCGATCTTCGCCCGGCCGCCGGTGAGCAGCGCGCGCCGGCCGGTCAGGTCGGTGCGGGCGTTCCGGCGCTCCCGGTTGAGTGCGGCGCAGGGCGGGCAGAGCTGATGGTAGAAGGCGTCCACCTCGCGGTAGCGCTGCTTGCAGACGTAGCAGCCGCGCGGATTGTGCAGGATGCCGGCCGTGGCGCCGACGGTGGGGGAGGTGAGCGGGATGCCCTGGGTCTCGTCGTCGATCCGGCCCGGGGCACCGGTGGCGGTGGCCGCCGTCACCGCGCGGTCGGCCGCCGCGATGGCATTCCGCCTTTCCTCGCGTCGCCGCTGCTTGATCACCTTGTAGAGTTTCGCGGTAGCCCGTTGCACCCGCACCACGTCGGGGTGGTCGGGAGGCAGGTCCTCCAACGCCTCGAAGACGCTGAGGCAGGTCTCCAGCCGGTCGCGGTCAATGCCGTACTGACCGGTTTCCGTAATGTTGTCCGCCGTCATGCCGTCGCTGTCTCATCCCGTTCCCTGCGCCGGGTCTACCCGGCCCCACCCCAAGTCCGACCCGGAACTGTACGCACCGCACGGCCTCCGACGCATCCCGCGTCTGCTCATCAGCCCAAAGCCCGTCGAGGCCAGCCTCGCCCGAGGTCCACCGAACAATGCATCCCCAGCCACGGCGAGTTCGGGGGCGGCCATGGGCAGGCCAGTCGCGCCGCCACCGGAGTCGATTCCCGCACGACGGCACGACGGCCTGCTCATGTGCCGGCCGTCACTCCGGCAGCCTGGTCAAGCTGCTCGCCATGTACGCGACGCACACTCCGAAGGTTCTTCGCGCCGGTCACCTTGACCAGCCTGGCCGGGCTGCGGCAGTGGCGGCCCGTTGCGACGATGTCGACCTCGTCAAGGAACTCATCAAACGGCAGCTGATGTTCGGTATCGAGCGTTGGGGTCGCCACGGGAACTGTCCGGTCGTAGCCGCCGTGGTCGTCGGCGAGGTAGCCGTCAAGACTCATGGCCAATCGCAGGCTGATTTGCCCCGATATATGCCTCATGCCTGCGAGTGTGGTGACGAGCAGCGATGGATCTCCGGACCGCTCGGCGATGCGGCTGTCCGTGCTTCGTCGCGACGAGGCAGCCGGTCAGGCTCAGGCAGAGAACGAACCAATGCCGCCAAGTCGCCATGCACGAGGGGAAGGCCGCTCAGCTCGCTGATCCCGACCCATGCGATGTCGTCATGCTCGTCAGGCGCGCGGTTGGTCGGAGAGCCAACCCAGTCTCCAATTTGCCAGACGCCCACGTGAACGGCGTCCTCACCACTGCCGGCATGCAAGTCGCCCAACCGCGAAGCGGACTCCGCCACAATGTGAACACCGAGCTCCTCGTGCATCTCGCGCGCGAGGGCTTGTAGTTCCGACTCACCCGCTTCGACATGCCCCCCGGGCAGATCCCAGAGATCTGGGTATGCCCGGCGGGTCGGGCTGCGGTGTACCAGCAGGACCGCGCCGTTTTCGACGAGTGCGCCGGTGACGACGACATGCATGGCGGGATTAGAGCACAGGGATAGGACAATCTCGCTCCAGCCAAAGGGGACGCGCAGACGTCCGGATCTGCCGCTGATCACGCGCCCGGTCAGCGTCCGCTCGTGCCGATGAGCGTGTGCGGTCGCGCTGTGTGGCCGGAAACTGCCCGGACATGGCCATCTCGTCACGCAGCATGCGGATGCTGAGTAGCTCGACACCCCGCCCGACCCGTCATCTACCGGCACCTCGGGGATGCAGCTTGCGCCCGTTCTGTCCGCACGTTTGGGACGGTCCGAACCCTCGCATCAGGCGCGAGAACCGTCGTTCCGTCGCGAGGCAGCGGCGAATGTGCCAGGACAAATCGCGTCAAGCCGTTACTCGCGTGGGCCGGTATCGCAGGGCGACCGCCCCCGACCGGAACTCATGGCGATCCACGAGCTCGAGCTGGATGCGCTCGCGCAGACCGGCGAGCAACGTCGGCCCGTGTCCGGCAAGGACCGGCTGCACAAGGAACACGTACTCGTCGATCAGTCCCAGATCTGCCAACGCCAGGGGGAGCGTCACGCCACCCACGAACAGGCCCTCGCCTGGCTCCTGCTTGAGCCGCTGAACCGCTTGCCCCAAGTCGCCTCGCACCAGCTCGGCATTCCAATCGACCCCGCTCAGCTTGCTCGACACGACGTACTTCTTCGTCCGGTCGATGGTCTCGGCGAACGGGATCTCCCACTCATCCATCCAGTCAGGCCATGTGCCCGTGGCCGGCTGCCGCCACGCCGACTCCATCATCTCGTAGGTCACCCGGCCGAATAGCAGGGCATCGGCTCGTTCCATCTCAGCGGTCCAGTAGCGCATCGACTCCTCGTCGGGGGCGAGCCCTGCCTCGTGATGGCAGCAGCCGTCGAGTGTGACGTTGATCGAGTATCGAAGTGGTCTCATCTCGGTGCTCTCCCTTGATGCGCGCAGCGCGTTTTCACCGGACCGTGTTCAGACTACTGTCGGCGCCATTTCTCATCGGCGCCCGATCCCACCTACTCAACACCGTCGTGGTGCGAACCAGACCGCAGACCGAGCGCGCGACCGATTCGGCGATCTGCTCAAGCCGCGGTCAGCCGGCGACTGTCCCAGAACGCGCGGCCGAAGCGGCTCCTTCGCATCGCCGAGCGCCGGCAGCTGGCTGGGGTGCGTCGCGGCTCTCCTTGTCTCTATCCACGCCACGTGGTCACCACCGCCGGGAGGTCGGTGGCCGTCAGCGGGCAAATCTCGTCAGCCACCCACAGATTGAGCGTTCGCGCGGCTTGAGCGTCATCTCCTGACTCGTGGTCAGGTTGGTCGTCGGGTCGTTCGACGATGCGCCCTTTGTCGGCGCCGGCGCGGACGAGAGCGACGAGGTGGGGTGCGTTGACGGCGCGCCAGCGGCGTTGGGCGGACTCGATGAGCTTGAAGGCCATGGCGATGCCGGCAGCGCGGGAGCCGGGTCCCATGGCGACCCGCTGACGGAGCCGGATCGTGGCGAAGGTGGACTCGATCTTCAACATGGGCGTACCTTCCCGAACCGGCGCGCCAACGCCGGCCATGATCAGAGTGGCTTCGTTCTCAGAGCTACCTCGGGAAGGTGCGCCCGATCACGTCACCCCACCGAGGGCTATCCACAGTTTCTGATCATTCCTCCTTCGACCGCCCAGACACGGTCTCGCGGCGGACCCCGCTTGAGCCTCTCCGCGCCACGGTGACCGACCGGGACGCATGCCAAAACAGAGCCACACCAAGACTTGCGGTGGGCAGCCCAGCCGATGAGAGAGCGACCCGCCGGTCACCTCGACCTAACCTGGCCGGGCTGCGGTCGTACCGCCAGTAGACAAGTAGCCGATGAGCGAAACTCGATTGCCAGCAGCGAAGCGCTTGCTCCTCACGCGGCGTCATGCCACATAGTCGGTGGCGTGGAGGAGCACCTGACCGTGGGGCGTGTGGCGGAGTTGGCCGGCGTCAGCGTCCGCACACTGCATCACTATGACGCGATCGGCCTCCTGGAGCCGTCCACGCGGACCGCGGCTGGGCACCGGGCCTACTCCCCGGGCGATGTGGAGCGACTCCGGGAGGTGCTCGCCTACCGGCGGCTCGGCTTCGGATTGCGGGAGATCGCGGATCTCGTTGACGATCCGGCCACCGACGCGGTGGCGCACCTGTGCCGGCTGCGCGGCCTGCTGATGGACCAGCGCGACCGCGCTGCTGCCATGGTGACGGCCATAGACAGGGAACTGGAGGCACGAGCAATGGGAATCAGGACGACGCCGGAGGAGCAACTGAGGGTGTTCGGCGCGCAGTTGTACGACGTCATCGGATCCGCATATCCAGCGACGCGGCGCACCGAGCCACGGATCGCCGCGCGCATCTGGGATGCGCTGGGGGACGCACGAACGGTGCTGAACGTCGGGGCTGGCACCGGCTCGTACGAACCACCCGACCGTGACGTCACGGCGGTGGAACCGTCTGCGGTCATGCGGGCACAGCGTCCCGTGGGCGCGGCGCCGTGCGTGGCCGCCGCTGCGGAGAGTCTGCCGTTCGAGGACCAGTCCTTTGACGCCGCGATGGCGGTCAGCACCGTTCATCACTGGCCGGATCCGGTCGCCGGGCTGCGTGAGATGCGGCGGGTGGCCCGCCGCGTGGTGGTATTCACGTACGACGCCGATGACACCGGCTGGCGTCAGCGGTTCTGGCTCACCCGCGACTACCTGCCTGAGTTCGCAGATCTCCTCGTCGGCTGGCCGTCCTTGGCCGACCTGACCCGCGCGATCGGAGGACGCGCGGAGCCGGTGCTCGTCCCGTGGGACTGCGCTGACGGGTTCTTCGAGGCATACTGGCGCCGGCCTGAGGCGTACCTGGACGAACATGTACGCCGCGCGGTTTCGGTATGGACCAGAGTCGGACCGCAGGCGGAGCAACGGGCAGTCAGCGCACTCCGCAAGGACCTTTCCTCGGGCCGGTGGGCCGAGCGTAACCGCGACCTGGTCGCCCTCGAGGCGGCAGAGCTCGGTCTCCGCCTGCTCGTAGCCTGAACCACCGCGCGGCGGAAACGCCGCCAGACGGCTGACCGCCGGGCTCGTTGGATTGCCGCTCGGACAGCTCCCCATCCGAGACGTACGGCAGCCCGGCCTTTCGGGCTTCCTGCCGCGCGCGCAGCCCGTCGTTGAACCCCACCCGCGCGCACCCGAACGCCCTCACCAGCGCTTCCTGCTGGCCCGGCGTCGGGTGGACGCGGTAGTTGTACCGAAGCTGCACGTCACTGGTGAACAGCCTCAGGGGCGTGTCCTCGCGGCGGACCCGGCAGAGCTTCCCGGCCTGGTTCATCACTACTACCGGGCCAACAGACAGTGTTCCGCTTCGTACCTCGCCGGGTCCGTCGCCGGCGCACCCATGACTGTCCTACGCCAGAACATCGAGCAGCAGAACCAGCTGGCCTGCAACACGCCCGGGCCTTGACCGCCCTCCCGCGCGGGGCCTTCACCCCCGCCCCGAAGGGCGGAGCACTGGCCCGCATCCCGGTGGCCTGTCCAGCCCTGCCGGCCTGGTCAGTGCCTCGTCGCCCCGCCCCGCGTCGAGGGTCACCGCGCTGGCGACGAGGAGAATGGCGCTGACTACGTTGACCACCGTGATCTTCTCGTCCGGAACGCCGCATCGATGGCGACGGTCGTAGTCGGTAAAGTGCCGCTGCTTGCGGGCCAACACCACCTTCGATACACAATGGGCAGTGAGAAGGAGCGCGCCGGAACGACGATCAATGTGATCCGCCGACATCGATGGAGGCCCGTCCATGACGTTGACCCCGGCGGCTGGCGGCGGTTGCGGCGAGTCGTCGACCCCACCCCCGCCTATCCAGTCTCCGAGGCCGGTGAATTCTGACGTCGAGTGGGACAGCTTCGACCCCCAGGCGTACGTCCGGCACAACTACGCGGTTCTGCGTGCCGATGATCGTGAAATCCTCTGCCGTACCAGAGACTTTCTCGCCGGGGCGAAACTCTCCGGCGCGCGCTGTGTCGACGTGGGGTCGGGGGCGAACCTCTACCCGGCGCTGTCGCTGCTGCCGTTTGCGCGCACGATCGACCTGTGTGACTGGTCGATGTCTAATGTGAGCTGGCTGCGTACGCAGATCGACAGCTACGACGAGCTCTGGGACCCGTACTGGCGGGTGTGCGCGGAGCACCCGGCGTACTCGGCGCTGACCGATCCGCGGGGCCGTCTGGCGCGGGTGGGCCGAGTGCTGAGGGCCAGTGTCTTCGACGTGCCGAGGCACGCCTGGGACGCCGGCACGATGTTCTTCGTAGCCTGCTCCATATCGGCCGACCGCGCGGAGTCCGAGCACGCGATCGACCGTTTCCTTGGAGCGCTGCGGCCCGGCTCGCCCTTTGCCGTGGCGGTCATGCTCGGCTCCCGCGGCTACCGCGTCGGCCAGCGCTTGTTCCCGGCCGTGGCGCTGCAGCGCGCCGAGGCGGTGGCCAGCATCGCGGCCGGTGCGTACGACCTGGCCGTCCACGAGGTGCGGCTCACCCCGCCGCTGCGTGACGGGTACCTGAGCATGCTGCTGACCACCGGCCGTACCCGCGGATAGTGCCGATGCCTGATCATGGGAGGCGCCGGCGCCGTCAGGTCGGCGCGGCCTACCGGTACGGGCATTCGCGCCGCGCCCGATGGGTCGGGTCGCCGACACGCGGCCATCGAAGCTGTTCGAGTGGCACTCGACTGGCCCGCTACCATGTTGGTGCGCGTCATTGCGGATCACCGTAGATCATCCTGTGAACGGCAGCACCAGCAGTTTCGAGTCGACGACTACAGCAGACGGCGGTGAATCGTGCGGATACAGCCACGCCAGGAGATTCTCGACATCTGGCGGGCCACGGTGCGTAGTTGCTGGCAGAACGGTGAATGGCACTGGGGTGGTCGAAGTGGCAGCAACTCGATCAGCGACGCGGAGCAACTGCTGACCCTGCTGCTCCCGGCGGCCCGGGTCCCCGTGCTGTCGCTCGACGACCCGGATCGCGCCGACGAAGAGGTGATCGAGGCGCTCAGCCCGATCGGCGGCGCGATCGAGATTCCCCGCCGGCTGGTCAGCGTGATCACCGACTATTTCACGCGGTACACCGACGACACCGGCACCCCGATCTTCAGCGGCGGTAGCTACCTCGCCCCGTTGGAGGGGGGCTCGGAGCTCACCGACGAGCAACGCTCCCTGGACATCGTCGACTCGTTCGCGGTCTCCGTCACGCTTACCCTGGCGACGATCGGCTTCGTCAAGGTCTACCGTGGCGCCACCAAGCGTCGCGACCTGCTGGCGCAACTGGACGCCCTGGAAGCGATGGCCAGCGCGCGGCTCACCGCGGCCATGGTCGGCCTGCTCCGCAGCTTCAGTACCTTCGTCTTCACCTCCAGCGACGAGTACGGCGTCCGGCTGTGCGACATGATCAACCAGGACGAGTTGCCGCGCCGCGAAGTCGTGGCCGCGCTGCGCGAACAGCTGCGGGAGACCATGGCCAGCCTGCGCAGCGTGGTCATCGGGTCGGGCCGGGTGACCGAGGACCTGGACAACAGCGAGATGCTGTTCGAGTGCGGCTGGTCGTGGGGGATCATCGCCGGAGCCGAGGAGGTCCCGACCACCGAGCCGATCGGCCTGCAGCGGGAGGGCTCGGCGGAGAACGCTCCCTACCTCTACTTCACCGTCATCGCGATGGACGCCATCGAGGACCTGAACTCCGAACGCACGCGCCTGCTCGGGTTGCTCAACGAGGAGCAGCAGCGGCTGTCTCGGGCGCTGCAGCTGCGCTGGGAGCTGACCCGGACCTACTGGGCGACGGTGGCGACCTTCGGCAACCGACGGCGGTGGCCCATCGAGGACATTCCCTGGCGGACGACCGACGGTGACCGGACCGACTACTACACCCTCCAGGCCACGTCGCTGGCGGTGAAGGGCCTGATCGCCGGCGGGCGCGGCGCCGACGAGGAACTCGGCCGGATCGCCTCGGTGCTGGTGGAGCTGGCCCAGCGGGCGCGGATCACCCGGCGTGCCTCGCCCGACGAGCCGGCGCTGCTCCTGCACGCGCCAGGCAAGCAGGTGACCCTGAACGACGACACGTCGAAGCCGATCATGACGTGGAACGTGAACGAGTACTCCACGGTGCTGCTCCAGCGGGCAGCCACCGTCGCCGGTCTGCTGAGCAACGCCCGGCGGCGCAGCGAGCTGCTCGAGCTGGCGGACGAGGTGTGGGACCACCTGCTGCTGCGGCGTATCCCCGACGGCCAGCACCGAGGGCTGTGGGACCACGCCGGCGGTGCCTTCCCCGGGCTGGCGCCGAAGCCGGACGCACCCTCCTGGTACCTGACCGAGCGGGTGGTGGAGGCGCTGGTCAGCGCCGGTCAGCTGCTCTGGGACCGGCCGTTCCCGCGGGCCGGCCGGCTCGCCGCGTACGCGCAGGATCTCATCGACGAGGCCGAGTACCTGTTCGACCGGGAGCTGATGCGCGGCACGTTCGCCGGTGAGGCGATGCAGCGCAGCATGCGCAGCATCCGGGCCAGCCTGCGCCGGGCGCAGCTGCTGGTGGACGAACGCCCCGGCACGGCGGCCGCCCTGGCGAACACCCTGCTGCTGCTGCTCAACGACGTCGCCACCGGGCAGCAGAAGGCCAGCGAGGGGATCTGAATGCTGGTTTTCGTCACGTCGCACAAGGGCGGTACCGGGCGCTCGGTGACCGCGGCGAACATCGCCTACCGCAGCGCGTTGTCCGGCCGCCCCACCTGCTACCTGGACTACGATTTCGGCTCGCCGACGGCCGGCATCACGTTCCAGATCCCGCAGGCCGTCAACGGGGTGGAGGGCGCCGGGCCCAACGGCGGCGGCCTGCACCGGTATCTGCGCGGGGAGATCCCGTCTCCGGAACAGTTGGACGTGTGGGGCACGTCGGAGCGGGCCAGCCTGCGTCAGCGGCCCATCGGGTCCGGTCCGCTGGTGCTCCTGCCCGGGCAGCGCAACGGCAGCGAGTTCGGTTTCACCAACGACATCGCCAAGCGCTGCGCCGAACTCTTCCTTCGACTTGAGGAGGAGTTCGACCTGACCCTGGTGGACCTCAGCGCCGGCCGGTCGTACGCCAGCCAGATCGCGCTGGCGGCCACCGCCACCCCGACCCTGCGCAAGGTCACCGTTCGCTGGTTGGTCTTCCACCGGTGGACTCCCCAGCACGTCACCGCGGCTGCGGATCTGGCCTTCGAGGCGGGCGGGATCGTGGCCATGGGCAAGGAGTACGGTCACGAGCCGGAGCGGCTGCGGGAGTCGCTGCGGTTCGTCCGCACGGCGGTGATCGATTCACGCGGCCCCGAGGTCGGCTACCTCGACCTTGCGCAGCAGGCGTTCCTGCGCAAGTGCGACGCGGAGCTGTCGGAGTTGGCCCGACGGCGGGGCGTCGGGCGCACCACGCTGTTCGGCGCGGTGCCGCTGGATCCTCTGTTGCAGTGGCGGGAGCAGCTCATCTCGGACCACGACGTGCAGAGCAAGATCGCGAACGTCAAGACCGTGGACGCCTTCGTGGATCTGACCGAGAAGCTCTTCGACGAGACGGCATGGGAGACCGTGTGATTGGCGTGGATGTCAGGTTCCAGGAGGCAGCTGCGGTGCGACGTACAGAGAGCGTGGCGTACTCGCATCTGTCCGTGGAGCTGGGGCACTTCTACGCGGAGGACTTCGGCGACGGATGCCAGGAGCTGCGACGCAAGTTCGAGCGGATCGCGGACTGGTCGGCCGCGATCCCGGCCCTGGCCCGACGAGGCCTGCCCCCACACCGGCAACCGCGGATCAGCACCTGCTTCATGGTGGACGACTACTTCCACCGCTTCGGTACCCCCCGTGAGGTGATCCCGCAGGTGCAGAGCGCCGCGGCGGAGCACGGCCTGACGCTGGACTACGTGGCCCGGGAGTCCAGCTTCGCGCGGCACGACGGTGTCGAGCTGGCCCAGCTGGTGGTCGACACACTGGTGGTGGAACCGCCCCGGCACACCACCGGCAGTCGCCCCCCGCTGAGCGAGTCGGGATGGCTGTCCAACGGTAAGCGGTCGCCCGGCCACGTCGACGCCCCGGCGATGACCCTGCCACGGCCGTGGTCGCCGCCGGTGCAGTCCGGCGATCCCCAGCACTCCATCTTCGTCGACATCGAGCTGTGGTCCGACGAACCGAACACCCGGGTGTGGGCCTGCGCGCTGCTCGCCTCGGTCTGGCAGTTGACCCGGCTGGGCGTGCTACGGCACCGGGGTGAGACGATCAGGCAGCCGTGCCGGCTGACCGGGGAGCTGCCCACCGACTGGGACGAACTGCCCGCGATCGTCCAGCTGAACCCGGTCGCCGCGCCGTTCTGCGCGTACCGCACGCTGACCCTCATGGACACCCAGTACCTGCCGGTGGAGCTGGCCGTACGGACCATCCTCGGCCAGGTGGCGGTACCGCCGGCAGTCGCGCAGCAGGTCGCCAAGCGGGCCGGCGGCGAGGGCCTGCAGCTGCCGAGCGAGCTGGTCGACCGGTTGAGCTACGTGTTCATCGGCGAGTGAGCGGGCCGCACGGCTGCTTGACCGCCACCCGGTCGGCCAGGTCGCGCAGCAGCGCCATGTTGTTCACGCTGATCTGATCCCGGATCCAGTTGACCGACGACTTCCACTGCCGGCTGAACCCGGGTACCTGCTCCAGGCGGTCCCAGATCGGCCGCAGCCGCGGGTGGACCCGAGCGCCAGGCAGCCACAGGTGCAGCAGGTGCTCCAGCACCGGCCGCAGCCGCTCGATGTGCTCCTGCCCGGAGGCCGGTCGGGTGACCGCGGCCTCCACCAGGGAGGACAGCATGGTCAGCAGCCAATCGTGCAGCGCGAGATCTTCGCAGAGGCCGGCCACAGCGGCCGGCACGTCCTGCGGGCCGACCACGAGTTCGACCGTGCGCAGCGTGGGGGAGTCCACGGTGACCACCGCCGAGACGGCCCGGCCCGGCTGCTGGTCGACCTGCGCGGTCCAACGCAGCCGGGTGCGCGCCGCGCGCAGTGGCGGGTGCCGGTCCAGCAGGTCGGACATCTGCACGCCGTCGAGTACCCGGCCGGTGATCGCCTCCAGGTTCAGCACGTCCGCGTTGTCGCCGTGCAGGAAGCCTGCCGTCAGGTCCGCGGCGTCCAGCCTGCCGACCGTCTCAAGGACGCCGGGGTTGGCCAGATAGTGCGACCATGGCTGGCGGCGATCGCCCGCGACGACCTGGATCACCGAGGATGCCTGCACGAGTCGGCCACCGGTGATGATGGCCCGGGTGACCACCGCACCCACCCCGCGCAGTTGGCGCTTCCTGGCGCTCGGCAGCCAGCAGTCCACGCCGGTGCGGACGTCGGGCGACACCGCGTAGAGCGAAGGGCGCCGGGAGGTCAGCACGACCTCGCCCTCGACCAGGCCGAGCACCTCGGAGCTCTGCTCCTGGGTCAGCGCCGTGCTGTGCTGCAGCAGGCTGGTGTGCACCTCACCCACCGTGAGCATGGCTTCCTCCGCATTGCCGGCACCGGTCCGCGGGCGCCCCGCGGCGTGCGGTCCCATGGTGATTGACGTACGCCGCCGTGACCCGCACCGACACGGACCCGTCTGGGATTACCGAAACTCCTCGTGAGCACGGGATTCGGCTCGCCCGGACCCGTATCTGTCCTGGGGCCATCATAGGCCCACCCTTGGCGGGATTCCCATGTACGGCAGGGTTGCGGGTGTTTGCGGGTCAGAGGGATGTGAAGGCAGCTGATATTTTCAATGGTGCGGTCGCCAGCCACTCCCTGGAGTTTGCCGTTCATGAAGGTCTACATTTCGGCCACCCAAAAGGACCTGCTGGAATATCGTGCTGCCGTGCACGTCGTGGCACGTCGTCTGGAGATCGAGGACGTGGCCATGGAGGCGTACGGCGCCGACGTCCGGCCACCGCTGGAACGCTGCCTGGCCGACGTGCGCCGGTGCGATCTCTACGTGGGGCTGTTCGCCTGGCGGTACGGGTTTCGGCCGCCCGGCCAGGACTCCTCCATCACCGAACTGGAATACCGTGAGGCACTCGCGGCCGGAAAGCCCTGCCTGATCTTCCTGCTCGCCGAGGACACACCCTGGCCGGTCGGCATGATCGACCGGGACGCCGACTGGCAGCAGATCGTCGCGCTGCGCCGGGAGCTCAAGGAGCGCCACCTCTGTGCCTTCTTCTCCGGCGTGGACGACCTCGCCGCCAAGGTGACCGTGGCACTGGCCGAGGTGCGCAGCGGCCGATCCCCGGCGCGCGAGCCCGCCGACCCGGACACCCACCTGCCGGAAGCCGTGCGCAGCCAGTACTACAAGCAGCTGGCGCTGAGATACCAGGCCGTTCCGCTGGACGCGGTCTCACCACGCCCCACCATCGGATATCTCACGGTCGGGTTACCGAAGATGTTCGTGGAGCCCCGCGTGCACGAGGACACCCGGCCGGAGATGCCGCTGGCCTGGTGGCGGTGGGCCAGCTCCACAGGCGACGATCACGCCAGCGGGCTGCCCGGGGTGGTCAACCCGGAGGAGGTGGAGCGGCTCTGGGAAGAGTACGCGGCCAAGGACGCGCTGGCCCTGTTCGACGTGGTGTGCGATCCGGGCCGGCGAGCGATCGTGCTGCTCGGCGACCCCGGCTCCGGCAAGTCGGCGGCCGCGCGGTACCTGGCGCTGGCGCTGGCCGGAGTCTGCGCCGAGCCCCGCCTGGCGGCGCTGGACCGGTACCTGCCCGTCCTGATCGAGCTGCGCTCCTACGCCGCGCACTGCGGGGACGGGCGGTGCGACGGCCTGCTGGACTAC
Organism: Micromonospora sp. NPDC052213; assembly: GCF_040679695.1. Lineage (NCBI taxonomy): Bacteria > Bacillati > Actinomycetota > Actinomycetes > Micromonosporales > Micromonosporaceae > Micromonospora > Micromonospora sp. NPDC052213. Next base: position 14,116 of record NZ_JBFAVI010000013.1, on the reverse strand, counting down.
GTGGGGCACCGCCACCAGCAGGGACTGGCCGGAATCGACCAGGGCGTGCTGGAGGCGTACCTGCGTCAGGGCGGCCAGGCGCTGTTCCTGTTCGACGGCCTGGACGAGGTGTTCGACCCCGCGCAGCGGGAGGAGGTGGCCGCGCAGATCGCCACGTTCGCCAGCGAGTACCCGGGGGTGCGGACGATGGTCACCTCGCGGGCGGCCGGATACCTGCGACACACCTTCGCCAACGCCGGCTTCGACCACTTCACCCTGGAGGATCTCGACGACGAGCGAATCGTCCGGTTCCTCGGCAACTGGTACCGCTACGTGATGCCCACACCGACGGCGGAAGCGGACCGGCAACGGCGACAGATTCTTGACGTGGTGCGCAGGTCCCGAGCGATGCACGAGATCGCCGGCAACCCCCTGCTGCTGATGCTCATGGCGATCGTCGGCCGGGGCCACCCGCTGCCCCGCAACCGGCACCGGCTCTACGCGCACGTCACAGACGTCCTGATCTCCGAGTGGGACGTGACCAAACAGTTGCGGGAAAGCCACAGCGACGTGCCGCTGCTGGACCTGCAGGCGAAGCGCCGGTTGGTGCGCCACCTGGCGTATTGGATGCAGTTCCGGGAGTCCGGCCCGGCAGGAAACTACATTGAATCCGACGAACTGGCGCGCATCTTCCGGGACGACCTCGTCGCGTTCTACGGTTTCGAGAACGAGCGGGCGCTCGCCATGGCCTACTCGATGATCGACAAATTGCGTCAGCGAAGCTTCATCCTGGAACGGTACGGACTGCGACTGTTCGGGTTCGTGCACCGCACGTTCCTGGAGTTCTTCTGCGCAGAGGAGATCGTGGACAGGTTCGAGCACGATCCGGACGCCTGGGGCCTCGACCAACTGCGCGCGTTGTTCCGGGAGCACTGGGCCGACCCGTCCTGGCGGGAGGTGCTCCGGCTGGTCGCCGGCGCCCTGCCCGCCCAGACCGCCAACGACCTGGTCATCCTGCTCGCCACCGAGGCCAACCAACCCTGGCCGCCGCTGAACCTGACCGGCCCGCCATGGAACCTGGTGCTGGCCGCGCAGTGCGTGGCGGAGGCGCCGCAGCCCGCCGAGCTGGCCGGCGCGGGCGACGCGGTGCTGTGCCAGGTCGTGCGGCTGGTCGAACACGGCATTTCCGCCGACGACCCCAACCTCGTGGAGCTCACCGAGCAGGAGCTGCTGTCCTCGATCCGGGCGCTCGGACCGAGCTGGCCCGGCCGGGAAGCCTTCCTGCACTGGTACCGCCGTCGCGGGGTGCGGACCAGCTGGCGCTCCGGCTCCGCATTCGCCACCCGGATCGCCGCGGCGCTCTCCACCGCCGAGGAGCAGCTGGAGGAACTGCTGGTCCGGGAACTCGGGCAGGGCCGCGAACGACAGGCCCACCTCACCCTGGTCGCGGGGCTGGCCGAGAGCGCCGGCCGGCTGGACACCACCACCAACCGCGGCCGCCGCCGATGCCGAGACCTCCTGCTCGCCCAGGCACGGGCCGAGGTCTCCACCGCGGTGCGGCAGGCCGCCGTACGGGCTCTGGTCGCGCACTTCGGCGCCGACCCCGACCACGTCGACGTGCTGCGCGACCTTGCCGACTCACCCGATCTCGCGGTGCGCGCGCTGGCCGTGCAGTCCCTCGGCGGCCGGGCCGAGCTGTCCGAGGACGTCCGCCAGGTGCTGGCCAGGGCCACCGAGGACCCCGCCACCGCGGTGCGGCGGGCCGCCGCCGGAGTGCTCACCACGCGCTGCGCCGACCTGCCGGACGCCCCCGAGACACTGCAGCGACTGCTGGCCACCGACACCGACCCGGGCGTGGTGCAGTGCGCGCTGGAGGGCCTGCTGGCCCTGCCGGAGCACGCCGAGACCGCCCGCACCCGGGCGCTGGAGCGGGTGACCGGCGACTCCCCGGACGAGGTGCGGCGCTGCGTGGTGACCGAGCTGCTGCCGGGGCGGTCCGGCCCGGAGAGCGTCGAACTGCTGCTGAAACTGGCCGGCTCGGACACCTCCGCGCGGCTCCGCGCGGTCGCCGTGCAGCGGCTGGCGCTCGTATCCGACCCGGAGGGGCGCTGCCGAGCCCGGCTGGTCGACCAGATCGAGCAGGACGAGGACGCCTCCGTGCGTGCCGCTGCCGTGACCGCGCTGATCGACCGGGACCGCGCCGACGACACCGGATGGACCGTGGTGGCGCACGCGGCTCGTGCCGACGAGGACGCGACGGTGCGCCTCGCCGCGGTGCGCGCGCTGGCTGAGGCATACCCGGACCACCGCACCGGCGAACTGCTGCTGGAGAAGGCTCACCGTGACCCGACCGCGAGCGTCCGGCTCGCCGCGGTCGACCTGCTCACCGGCCGGCCGCTACTCGGGCACGCCACTCGTGCTCTGCTCATCAGCCGCGCTTCCCAGGAGCGGGACGCGATCGTCCGGTTGCGGGTCACCCTCCGCCTGACCCGCCTCGCCGACCCGCCCGACCCCGAGGTGCTGGAGTGCCTGGCCGAGCAGGTCAGCCGGGACCCCGACCCGAACGTGCTGCGCGCGGCCGCCCAGGCGCTCGCCCGTCACGGCGAGGCCGACGGCCTGATGGAGACGCTGTGCCGGCGGGCCCGCCGAGACAGCTACGTCGGCATCCGGCTGGCCGCCGTGCAGGCCCTCTGCGCGTACGGGAGCCCCGATGTGGTGACCGACGTGCTGCTGGAGTGCGTCGAGTCGGACAGCGACCCTACCGTGTTCGACGCGGCGGTGTGCTGCCTGACCGAGCAGGGCTCGGCATCCATGGCGGTGACACTGCGGCTCCTGCGCCGCCTGGCAGACCAGGACCCGGCGATCCGCGCCCGCATCGCCGCCGCGCTCGGCGCGCACTTCGGAGCCGACCCGGAGGTCCGGGTGCTGCTGGTGGGGCTGGTCCGCGACGACCCGGACCTCGAGGTGCGGCGCCGGGCCGTGGAACAGCTGGGAGCCACGCTGGCCGGCCGAGTCGGGGTACAGGAGCTGCTGCTACGGCTGGCTGACGACAATGACTGGGAGATCCGCCGGACCGCGCTGCTCGGGTTGACCCGCCACTACTCCCGGGACACCCGGACCCGGGTTGTGCTCGCGCGGCTTGCTCGCCAGGAGGACGACGCCACCGTACGGCGGCTGGCCGGGCAGCTGCTGGCCGCGCTGCCCGACACCAAGCCCGACGACTTCCCGTGACCGGGCCCGACCGGACGCCCGGGCGGGCGGTGCCGTCGCCCGTGGAAAGGTCGACCCGAGCTGGCAGCGCGGAGGCGGGCACGCGCCGAGCACGGCCCTGATCGACCTCGTCAAATATCATCAGGGCCATGACAGACCCGGTCGCCGGCTCGCGCCGCCTGGTCGAATGGTGGCTTCGAGTCGTGTTCGGGGTCATCGGACTGGCCGCCTTCATTCTCGGCTACGTCGGCTTCGAGCGCCTGCTCCAGGCCCGGCCGGGCACCGCGCACGACCCGTACGACGTGCTCTACTACGACCTGCAACTCTTCGTCTTCGGCGCCGAACCGTTCCAGAGCGCCGGACCGTACCCGTGGCAGCTGCAGGTCGCCCGGTTCGCCGCCCCGCTGTTCACCCTCCTTGCCGTGGCCGAGGCCAGCCGGCTGCTGCTGGCCGCCGAGAGCCGCCGCCTGCGGGCCCGGCGGTCCCGTGGCCACGTCCTGGTCTGCGGCGACTCCCAGTTCGCCCACATGCTCGCCGACCGGCTCTTCGCCGACGGCGAGCGCGTGGTCGTGGTGCGTTCCGAGCCGTTCGGACCGCTGGAGTACCGCCTACGCCGGTATCTCGGCGTCATCGGCGACCCGGCCAGCCCCCAGGTGTTGCGCGGCGCCGGGCTGCCCCGGGCCCACACCATCTACGCCTGCAGCGAGGACGACGACCGCAACCACGCCATCGCCAACACCGCCAGCCGGCTCGTCCAGGACCGACGGCAACCACCTCGGGTCTACGTACTGGTCCACGACTCCGAGATGTGCCTGTCACTGCAGGCCCGACGACTCGGCGCCGCCGGATCCAGCCGGCTGCGGCTGGACTACTTCCACGTCGACGATGTCGCCGCCCGCGCACTGCACCGGCACCACCCGCTGCCACACGCGACCGGCCGACCCACCAAGGTCCTCATCGCCGGCACCGGCACCTTCCGCCGAGCCCTCCTGGTGGAAACCGCTCGGCACTGGCGGGCACGCCACGCCGACACCCTTCCCGGCCAGTTCGTGCCACCCCTGCGGGTGGACCTCGTGGCCCCGGACGCCGACACCGAACTCGCCGTCGCGGCGTCCCGCTACCCGTTCCTGACCACCGTCTGCCAGCTCACCGCGCACAACCTGGACCTCGACGGCCTCGTCGGGCTCGACCAGCTCGACCGAGGCCGCTACGACCGCATCTACGTCTGCGCACCGGACGAGACCAGCGGCCTGCAGTTCGTGCTGGACACGCCTACCCTCTGGCAGAGCGCCGAGAGTTCCGTCTTCGTGCCGGTCTACCAGCAGGCAGCGCTCGCCGCCGCCTTCCACGGCGACTCCCGCCACGACCTGCTCGACGAGGTGCACGGCAAGCTCCGCCTCTATCCGGTGCTCACCCGCGCCTGCGATGCCCGGTTGATCGCCGAGGACCTCACCGAGCGGCTGGCCCGGCTGATCCACGAGCGGTACCTCCAGGCCCAGCAGAGCGCCGGGGTGCGCCCCGGCGACGCGCCGGCGATGGTGGACTGGTCGCGACTGCCCGAGTCGCTGCGGCGGGCGAACCGGGCCCACGTCCAGGACATCGCCGCGAAGCTGTTGAATCTCGGGTGCGTCGTGGCGCCCCGGCGCGGCGGCACCCGCGACGCCTCCGCCGCCGGGCAGGTCATCGACGACCGGATCGAGGAACTCGCCCGCCTCGAGCACGAACGGTGGTGCCGGGAACGGCGGGGGGAGGGCTGGACGTACGGCGAGCCCCGCGACGACGCCCGGCGGCGGCACCCCGCCCTGCGGCCGTGGGACGAACTTCCCCCCGACGTCCAGGAGCAGAACCGCGAGGAGATCCGGGCGCTGCCCGACGTGCTCTCCGACAGCGGGTTCGAGCTGATCCGGCTGGCACCCGCGGTGCCCGCGCAGCGGAGAGGACCGGGGGATGCCGACTGATCCCGCACCGGTGCGCGTCGGCATGACCGGGCACATCAACCTGACCCGCGACACCGAGCTGCTCGTCGCCGACGCGCTCCGCGTCGAGTTGCGCCGGATCAGCGACCGGCCAGTGCACGGCGTCACCTGCCTGGCGGCCGGTGCGGATCAGGTCTTCGTGCGCACGATTCTGGAGATGGGCGGCACGCACGAGGTGATCCTCCCGGCCCGCGACTACCGGACCGCCGTGATCAGCCCGGAGAACCGGGCGACCTTCGACGAGCTGCTTGCCCGGGCGGCGGCGGTCGTCCACACCGGCCACGACCGCTCGCACACCGCCGCCTACGTGGCCGCCAACCGCGAACTGGTGCGACGGGTGCAGCGACTCGTGGCGGTGTGGGACGGCGAACCTGGCTGCCACGCGGCGTCGACGGACCGGACCGTCGACTGGGCGCGGCTCCACGGCGTCCCGACCACGATCCTCTGGCCCGTCGGCGCCCGCCGGATGGTCCTCGGGGACTGACGGGCCAGCAACGACGGGCGGCTGCCTGCGACGAGAGCTGGATCCGTCGGTTCGAGAACCCTGAACACGTCGGTCGGGTGACGCCACGATTTTGTTGGCAACGATTTTCATTGTAACCTCCAGTGCCCGAGGGGTCAGGCCTGCGGCGCTACAGCCGGGTGGCAGGCCGCGCGGACGACGAAAACGGATCTCATTTTCTGGAGGCTAGGGTGGAGCAGGCGGTTCTGACCACAACCGACCTGCGGGTCCACGGGAACGCCCGCGCGCTCGTCTCCGATGTCAACCTGACGTGTGCGGCGGGCGAGCGTGTCGCGTTGGTCGGCGCCTCCGGGTCCGGCAAGAGCCTCACCGCGAAGGCCGTGCTGGGTGTCCTGCCCCTGGGCCTCGTCGCCGCCGGCAGCATCCGCATCGCCGGCGAGGAGGTGCTCGGTCTGCCGTGCGCCCGCCGCGGCGCCGCGTACCGACCCGCTGCCGTGCTCCAAGACCCCGCACTGGCCCTGCACCCGTTGGTCACCATCGGTGAACAGGTCGCCCTGCCACTGCACCGCGACTTCCGGCGCGCCGACGCCCGACGGGTGCGTCTCGAACTGCTGGCCGCCGTGGGCCTGCCGGACCCGGAGCAGGTCGCCGGCCGCTACCCGAGCCAGCTCTCGGGCGGGCAACGCCAACGCGCCTGCCTCGCCGTGGCCCTGGCCGCCCGCCCGCCACTGCTGATCGCCGACGAACCGACGACCGCCCTCGACGTCGTCACCCAGGCCGCGATCGTACGGCTGCTGCGGGAGCGTACCGGCGGCCCGGACGGCCCGGCGCTGCTGTTCATCACGCACGACCTCGCCGTCGCCGCCGAGCTGTGCACCCGCATCGTGGTGATGCACGAGGGGCGCGTCGTCGAGGACCGCCCGGCCCTCGACGTGCTGCACGACCCCCGGCATCCCCGGGCCCGTAACCTCGTAGACGCCGCCCGGCTCTCGACGGACGCCCTGGCCGCACGCCGATGACCGTCATCGAGTGCAACCGGCTTCGGCACGCCTACCCGCCGTCCCACCGCTCGACGTCCGCCGTGCCCGTGCTCGACGGCGTCGATCTCACGATCGCCGCCGGTGAGCGCGTCGCGTTGGTCGGCCGCTCCGGGTCCGGCAAATCCACTCTGGTACGGGCGCTGCTCGCCCTGGAACCGGTGGAGGCCGGGACAATCCGCTGCGACGGCCGGGACGTGACGCCCGGACCGGTCCACCGGCTGCGCTGGTTCCGCCGGATCGTCCAGTACGTGCCGCAGGACCCCGGGTCCACGCTCGACCCGCGCGCCCGGGTCCTCGACATCGTCACGGAGCCGATTCGCCGGCTGTGCGGGGTCACCGACCGGGCCCGGCTCACCGCTGCGGGCGTGGCGGCGCTGGAGGCCGTACGGCTGCCGGCGGACCTGCGGACGGCCCGCGCCCGGGATCTCTCCGGCGGGCAGGCCCAGCGGGTGGCGATCGCCCGGGCGCTGAGTCCCGAGCCGCGACTGCTGATCGCCGACGAGCCGGTCAGCGGCCTCGACGCCCCGCTGCGGGCGCACGTCGTTGACGCCCTGCGCCAGGCGTCCGAGACCCGGGGGACCGCGCTGCTGCTGGTCTCCCACGACCTCTCCGCGGCGGCCGCCCTGTGCGACCGGATCACGGTGCTGCACGAGGGCCGGATCGTCGAGAACCGCCCGACCGGCGACCTGCTCGCCGACCCCGAACATCCGGAGACCCACGCGCTGTTCGCCGCGGTGCCCCGATTCCCGGCCTGAAACACCGGAACCCCCTCTACCCATCGGAGAATCACGTGCCTTCAACCCGCCTACGCCTCGCCGCCGCCGTTGCCGGCGTGCTGCTGCTGAGCGGCTGCTTCCACGCCGGCGGCGACACCCCCGAGGCCACCCGCGACGACCGGATCTCGGTGGCGATGCTGCTGCCGCCGCGCAGCGGGCTGACCCCGTTCAGCGACGACGCGTTCAAGCTGTCCCGCTGGTCGACGGCCGAGACCCTGGTGACCCTCGACGCCGACGGCATCGCGCAGCCCGCCCTCGCCACCGCCTTCACCCCGCTCGACGACCCGAAGACGTGGCGGTTCGAGATCCGCAGCGGGGTCACCTTCCACGACGGCACCCCGCTCACCGTGGCGTCGGTGGTGGCCGCCCTGACCGCGGCCACCAAGGCCAGCCCCAAGCCCCGCATCCTCGACGGCGTCGAGCTGACCGTGCAGCCGGACCCCGCGGCCGCCGACAAGGCCGTCCTGGTCACCACCCGTGAAACCGACCCGCTGCTGCCGCAGCGGCTGTCCAGCCCGCAGCTCTCCATCCTGTCCACCGCGGCCTACGGAGCGGACGGCCTGGTCAACCCCGCCGGCCACGGCACCGGCCCGTTCAAGCTGATCTCCAGTAACACCACGACCGCCATGCTGGACCGTTACGACGGCTACTGGGGCGGGCCCGCAAAGGCCGCCGGGATCGACATCAGCTTCGTCCCGGACGCCACCGCGCGGGCGGCAGCGCTGCGGACCGGCACGGTGGACGTGGCGGAGGCCGTCCCGGTGTCGCAGGCCGGTCTGCTCGACGCCGACAAGGTGTTCGAGGTGCCGATGCCCCGCACCAACACGCTGTACCTCAACACGAAGAAGGGCCCGTTCGCCGACCCTGCCGTGCGGGCCGCCGCCCGCCAGGCGATCAACCGCGAACCGATCGTCGACACCGCCTACGAGGGCCGCGCCGACGTCGCCGCCGGCCTCCTCGGTCCCGCTCTGCCCTGGGCGGCCGAGGCACGCCTCGAGCGAGAGAACACCGCCGCGAAGAAGGTGAACGGCACCCCGATCGTGCTGGCCACCTTCACCGACCGGGCCGAGCTGCCCGAGGTCGCCGTGCAACTCCAACAGCAGCTCGAAGCCGCCGGCTTCAAGGTGCGCCAAGAGGTACGCGAGTACGCCCAGATCGAGGCCGACGCCCTGGCCGGCAGGTTCGACGCCTTCGTCCTGTCCCGCGCCACCGTCCTGGACTCCGGCGACCCGGTCGCCTACATGTACAGCGACTTCTCCTGCGAGGGCTCATTCAACATCGCCCAGCTCTGCGACCCGGCCATCGACGCCGCCCTGAGGACCGCCGCGGCCACCACGGCCGGACCGCAGCGACAGGCGGCCATCATGCGGGCGGAGAAGCTGATCCTGGAGTCGGACGCCGCGATCCCGCTGCTGCACGAGCGGGTCATCCAGGGGGAGTCCGGCGCGTTCACCGGCGTGGAGCGCGACTCGCGCGAGCGTACGCTGATCACGGCCCGAACCGCGCCAGCGTGACCGGCACACCCATCCTGAACGCCGCGTCCCGGCCGTCTCCCGGGGTGACCGCCCTGTCCCGGATCGGCGCGGCCGCGGCGGTGATCGCCCTGGTCGGCGTCCTGCCCTGGCTGTCCGGACGCGACCCCGCGCTCACCGTGCTGCGCGGGCGTTCCGCCGAACAGGAGGCCACCCCCGAGGCGTTGGCCGCGCTCCGCGAGCAACTCGGCCTCGACGCCGGACCGCTCGCGCTGCTCGGCCGCTGGCTCTCCGGTCTGCTGCGCGGGGACCTCGGCACGTCCTGGGTGAGCGGCCGGCCCGTGCTGCCGGACCTGCTCACCGCCACCGGGGTCTCGCTGACCCTGACGGCCTTCGCCGGGCTGGTCGCCGCCGTGGTCGCCGGGCTGCTGACGCTGCCCGCGCTCCGGGCGGCGCTGCGCGGCACCCCGCGACGCAGCGGCGGGGCGGGGGCCGCGGCCCTCACCGCGCTGCCGGAGTTCCTGCTCGCCTCGGTCCTGCTGATCGTCGGGGCGGTCGGTCTGCGCGCCTTCCCACCGTACGGGTGGGACTCGGCGCACCACGCCGTGCTGCCGTCGCTGGCGCTGGGACTCCCGGCCGGCGGGCTGATCGGGATGCTCCTGGCCGACGCGGTGTCCCGTACCGCGGGGGAGCCGTGGACGATCACCTGGGCGACCGCCGGGGCGGGCCGTACCCGTACCGCCGCCGCCCTGCTCCGGCGGGCGCTGCCCGCGCTGCTCCCGCAGATCGGGCTGGTGCTCATCGGCCTGACCGGCGGGGGCGTCGCCGTCGAGCGGGTCTTCGCCGTTCCCGGGCTGGGCCGGGTGACCCTGGGCGCGGCCCAGACGCAGGACCTCCCGGTGCTGCAGGGCGGCGTGCTGATCCTGCTGGTTCTCGGCGTCGTGGCCGGCATCGGCGTCGAACTGGTGCGCCGCGCCATGCTCGGCCCCGCGCTGCGTTCCGGCGCCCTGCCGGTGGCCGCGCACGCCCCGGCCCCGCACCGCAGCCTGTGGATCACGACCGGCGTGGCGATGCTCGTGCTCACCGTCCTCGTCGTCGCCGGGCTGGCCGGCGACCCCTACGCCGCCGACCGCGGCCGGTTGACGGCTCCCTCGTGGGACCTGCCGCTGGGCGCCGACTCCTCCGGGCGGGACCTGCTCGCCCGGCTGGGCCACGGCGCGGCCACGACCATCGGCACCGCGCTGCTGCTGTGCGCGGCGTGCCTGCTGATCGGGCTCGTGGTCGGACTGCTTCCCCGGGCGGCGACCGGCCCGATCGAGATGGCGAACGCGGCGCCGCCGGTGCTGGCCGGGCTGCTCGTCGTCGCGGTCACCGGCCCGTCGACCGGCGCCGCGGCCGCCGCCGTGCTGCTGGTCGGCTGGGCGCCCCTGGCAGCGCACACCGCGGCTCTGGTCGTGGAGGCGCGGGCACAGCCGTACGTGGCGATCCTGCCCGTGCTCGGTGTCGGACGGGCCCGGATCCTGTGCTGTCACATCCTTCCCGGCGTGCTCGGGCCGCTGACCCGCCACGCGCTGCTGCGCATCCCGGGCATCGCGCTGGCCCTGGCGGCACTCGGCTTCCTCGGCCTCGGTCCGCAACCACCGACCCCGGACTGGGGCCTCGTGCTGTCCGAGGGCATGCCGTACGTGGAACGCGCCCCGTGGACGGCCTTCGGACCGTGCCTGTCGCTGGTCGCCCTGTCCGTGCTCACCGTCACGGCCTCGGCACTGCGGCGTTCCCGTTGAGAGACACCGCCCCACCAGGCGGTCAGCAGATGGCGGGATGGACGCGGGTCATCGTGGACTGGTAGCCGCCACCGGGCCAGGCCCACGCTCCGGTGGCGCTGGTGCCCTCCGCGTCGAAGGTCCCGCGATACCTCGCCGGCGACCCTGGCTGGCCGAACCAGATGGTCAGCTCGCGGTCGGCCACCTCGTAGACGTACTCCAGGATCTCTCCCGTGCTGCCGAAGAAGTGCGACTTCAGGGTGCCGCTCCCGGGGTCGTATCCGATGTACTCGACACCGGAGGTGGTGTGGTCGCCCTGGACAAGGTGGACGCGCTGGACCAGGAAGTGGCCGCCCGGCATCCACTCGTAGGTGACGGTGCCATGGTGCCCGGGCCCGGAGACGTCCCAGGTGCCGACCAGTACGTCAAGGGTCTTCAGGGTCGGGTGCGGGGTGCTGGCGGACGCGCCGCCGAGGGTCTTGTCGGTCATGGCAATGGTTCCTTTCACCGGGTCGGGCGTTCGAACGGTTGGGGTCTCAACGGGTGGGGGCAGGGCGGCGCATCTGAGCGCGGCGGCTGACGGCGACGACCGCCGCGAGCAGCAGGAACGCGGCTGGCACCGCGGGGTTGGCGCCGATCAGCACGTTGGTGACCACGGCCCCGGCCATCAGCCCGGTCAGGCCGAGGGCGGCCAGCGCGGCCAGCCGCGGAACCAGCAGACCGAGGGCGCCGGCCACCTCGCACACGCCGACCAGGTAGCGCAGCCACTGCCCCGCACCGATCTCGGCGAACAGGTCGACCATGCGCGCGTCGCCGATGAGCTTCAGCACCCCGCCCGAGACGAACTGCACGGCGAGGAACACCTGCACCACCCACCGGGCGATGGATCCGGTGCGGCGCAGACCGGTCGGGCGGCTGGCGGAACGGGTGGCGACGCTGGTGATCATCGGGCTCTCCTCGTCGGGTCGTCGTTGTACCCGGGACGTCGGAGCCGGCCACCCGTCCTCTACACGCCGGTCGGGATTTTTTCGAAGATCTTTTTCGCCGGCCACCTGGCAGAGGTGCCGAAAGGACGGTGGGGAACAAAGCCGGCGTCGTGGCCGCCGGCTGAACGTGTGGCGCGCGGAGGGCACACCGCACCCGCCGGCGCGCGGGTCGCCGGCCGGATTCGACCCTTGTGATCTGGTATCAATGTCCGATCCAGCGAACGCGGAGGGTGACGGTGAAATACATGGTGATGACCTACGGTGGCCCGTCGGCCTGGGAAGCACTGGCCGGCACCGGCCCGGACGCGATGTCGCCCGAGGAGATCGCCGCCCACTTCGAGGCGATGCAGGCGTTGCAGAAGGAACTGGCCGCCACCGGCGAGCTGGTCAGCGCCTTCGGGCTGTCCGAGCCGGCACGCGCGCAGACGGTCGATCTCCGCGGCGGCACGCCGGTGGTCTCCGACGGGCCCTACGCCGAGACCAAGGAGTTCCTCGCCGGGTTCGGCATCATCGATGTGGCGACCCACGACCGTGCGGTCGAGTTGGCAGCCCGGTTCGCCGGCGTCGTGTCCACCCGCGTCGAACTGCGACCCGTGCACGGATGAGCGATGACCTGCTGCGCGAACTGGCGCCACAGGTCCTGGCAGCGGTAACGCGCCGCTACGGGCACTTCGACGAGGCCGAGGACGCCACCCAGGAGGCGCTACTGGCGGCGACGACGCAGTGGCCCGCCGAAGGCGTACCGGACAACCCGCGGGGTTGGCTGATCCGGGTCGCCTCCCGCCGCCTGATCGACCACCTGCGCAGCGAGCAGTCCCGTCTGCGGCGCGAGGCGACACTCGCGGCGCAGGTACCACCCGCCGACTGGCTGGCTCCGGCGGCCGACACCGGCGAGGCGTCCGACGACACCCTGACGCTGTTCTTCCTGTGCTGCCATCCCGCGCTCACAACGGCCTCGCAGATCGCTCTGACCCTGCGAGCGGTGGGCGGGCTGACCACGGTGGAGATCGCCCATGCCCTGCTCGTGCCGGAGGCGACGCTGGCACAGCGGATCAGCCGGGCCAAGCAGCGCATCAGGGACACCGGCGCCAGGTTCGAACCACCCACCCGGCACGACTACGACGGTCGGTTGCGGGCGGTGCTACACGTGCTCTACCTCATCTTCAACGAAGGGCACACGGCGACCTCTGGTGTCGCCCTGCAGCGAACGGACCTGGCCACCGAGGCGATCCGACTGGCCCGTACGGTCCACCGGACCCGCCCCGACGACGCCGAAGTCGCCGGCCTGCTCGCGTTGCTGCTGCTCACCGACGCCCGGCGGGCGGCGCGCACCGGCCCCGCCGGTGAGCTGGTGCCGCTGGCGGAGCAGGATCGCGGCCGCTGGGATCGCCGCACCATTCACGAAGGCGTCACGCTGCTCGCCGCGGCACTGGCGCACCGCCGACCGGGCCCTTACCAGATCCAGGCGGCGATCGCCGCGGCGCACAGCCAGGCCGCCCGTGCCGAAGACACCGACTGGCCGCACATCCTCAACCTGTACGACATGCTCCAGCGTTTCGACGACAACCCCGTCGTGACGCTCAACCGTGCCGTCGCCGCCGCCATGGTCCACGGGCCCCGGGCCGGCCTGACACTACTGGAAGCGCTCGACTCCGATCCCCGGATGACGGGCAACCACCGCCTGGCCGCCGTGCGGGCCCACCTGCTCCACCAAGCCGGTGATCACGAGGCTGCCGTCGCCCATTACCAGGCGGCGGCACGGCAGACGGCGAGCATTCCGGAACGCGAGTACCTGCTCCGACAGGCCCGACTCGCCGCCCGGTAACTCACGGTGGGGACCGGCGGTGGCTCAAGGGGCACCGATCCGGGCTCTCACGCCGTTCTGTCGACGGGCGACTGGCCGAAGGCATGAGCCGGTGCCGGGGGAGCGAGGTGGGCGCCGACGCCGCCGGCGAACGAGGTCGCCGCGTGGCACGGGTGGGTGTCAGGAAAGCAGCCGGCGGATCTCGGCGGCGGCGGGATGGTCCGGGGCGGCGGTCAGGAAGCGGCGCAGGGTCACCTCGGCCCGGGCCCGGTCGGACCGCCGCTGGGCCAGCCCGAGCACCAGCAGCGCGTCCGGCGAATCGGGGATGCGCGCCAGCACCTGCCGGGCCTCCCGTTCCGCGCCGGCCGTGTCGCCGGCGCGGACCAACGCGAATCCCAACCGCAGCCGCACCCCGTCGTCGGGACGGGTTCGCAACGCCTGCCGGTACAGCTCCGCCGCCGCGTCGAAGCGGCTCTGCTGCTCCAGGTCCCTGGCGAGCAGCACGGCCGCCGCCGCCGGATCCGGTGGCTCGCCGCCCTCGGTCGACCCGTCGAGGCGGGCCCCGGCGGCCGCCACCGCGACGACGACGGCGACCAGACCGAGCGAGCCGGCCCGCCAGGCCAGGCGGGCCGCCACGCCGCGCGGCC
>NZ_JBFAVI010000012.1:0-79524 GCF_040679695.1 Micromonospora sp. NPDC052213 | reverse complement strand
TCCGGGGGCGGGCCCCCCCCCCCCGCCCCGCCGCCCCGCCCCGCCACGCTCGGATCACACCGTCACGCGGACACGTGCGCCACCCCGGGCCGCCCGCTCTGCACGTGGACGCTCGCCCGCGTCGACACCGGCGCGCCCGGCACGTTGACGAACGGCACCACCCGGTAGTCGGTGCGCATCTCGTCGCGGCCCAGGTGGCACACCTGGTACCCGCGCTGGGAGTTGTGGAACCTCATGTGCGGGTTCTCGGCCAGCCAGGTCACGCCGAGGCTGTCGTGGTCGGTCCCGTTGCCGCCCGAGCTGATCGACGTGCCGAGGAACTCGGTGCCGATCGTCCGCGACCCCGGGTCGGAGAAGTCCAGCTTGAGATCGGCGGCCACGCTGCGGTGGGCGTCACCGGTGACGACGAGGAAGTTCTCGACGTTCCGCTCCGCCACGCCGTCGAAGAGCCGCTGGCGCGCGGCGGCGTACCCGTCCCAGGTGTCCATGCCGTACCGCTTCGCCGGGCCTGCGGTGTGGTCGGCCTCCATGGCGAAGATCTGGTTGCCGAGCACGTTCCATCGCGCGGTGGACGCGGCGAGCCCGGCCAGCAGCCATGCCTCCTGCTCGGCGCCGAGCATCTGCCGCTTCGGGTCCCAGCGCAGCGACGCGTCGGTGAGCTGCCGGTCACGGAACCGCCGGGTGTCGAGCACGTCGAGCTGCAGCAGGTCGCCGAACTGCAGGCGCCGGTAGACCTGCATCTCCGGGCCCTGCGGCATCGACGACGCCCGCAGGGGCAGGTTCTCGTAGTACGCCTGGTACGCGGCGGCCCGGCGGAGCCGGAACACGGCTGGGTCCTGGTCCGGCTCGGTGTCCGGCTGGGAGTGGTCACCGGCCCAGTTGTTCTCCACGTCGTGGTCGTCCGGCGCCACCACCCAGGGCGCGACGGCGTGCGCGGCCCGCAACGACGGGTCGAGCTTGTACTGGGCGTACCGGATCCGGTAGTCGGTCAGGGAGAACGTCTCGACGGCCGGGTAGTGGGCGCGGCCGATCGAGCCGGCGCCGCCGCCCTCGTAGATGTAGTCGCCGAGGTGGACGACGAGGTCCAGATCCTCGCGGGCCATGTGCGCGAACGCGGTGAAGTGGCCATCGGTGTATGCCTGGCAGCTCGCGAACGCGAAGCTCAGCGACTGGAGCGCGGTCCCGGGGCGCGGTGCCGTGCGGGTACGGCCCACCGGGCTGACCTGGTCGGCGATCCGGAACCGGTACCAGTACACGCGGTCCGGCCGCAGGCCGTGCACCTCGACGTGCACCGAGTACCCCCAGTCGGCCGTGGCGCGTTCGACGCCGCGACGCACCACCCGGCGGAAGTTCTCGTCCTCCGCCATCTCCCACCGCACCAGGACCGGGCGATCGGGCATGCCGCCGAGCCCGTCGAGGGCGAGCGGGTCCGGTGCCAGGCGGGTCCAGAGCACAACACCGTCGGACGTCGGGTCGCCGGACGCCACACCGAGTGTGAACACGTAGCCCGGCAGGGTGACCCGGCCGTCCGAGGCGGTGGACGTCGCCGAAGCGGGCTCGGCGGCGAGGACCGCCGCACCCACGGCGATACCGCCGAGAGCGAGAAAGCGACGTCGGGGCAGCGGGAGTGGGGAGTGTGACATGAGGCGTTGCCTTCCGGACAGGTCGGGCATCTGTTCCTCGACATCCCAACGGCCCGGCCTGACACTCCCGGGAACGGGTGGTGAACGGAACGCATTTTGATGTGGGGTTTCTGGTCACGTCGCTCCCGGGGCGGTGACAGCCGACAACGGTCGCGCAACGTTCTCGTGTCGGTGGCCGGTCGCCGCTGGCGGATCGAGGAATCGCTCCAAGCCGCGAAGACCTGCCCTCGGACGGGAATTCGGGTCCGCCGTTCGGCTCGCGGGGCGCGCCGATAGGGCCAGCGAACCTCGACCGATTTCTGTATGGTGCCCGCCATGATCCGCACGCCCACATTTACCGCCGCCGCTGCCATACTGCTCGCCCTGGCCGGATGCGGCGAAGACGGAGACAGCAGCACCTCTCCTGCGTCGGCGCCGACCACGCCCGCCCTGCTCGCATGCGGCGACCTCTTCAAGCCAGGTCAGAAGATCGAGCAAGCGGAGGCCGAACGCGGATGTCTCGACCGTTCCGGCGGCGTCCAGGTCGTCGGGGGGTTCCGCTGCGACGACGGCCGCGACCTGTGGGTGATGGACTCCTCGACGGGCGCGCCGGCCGGGTGGGGGTTCGGTGACAGCGAGTTCGTCGCGGTGCAGGACGCGGCGAGCGAATCCGGCTTCCAGAAGGCATACCAGATCTGCAAGCCGTAGCACCGCACGCAGCACCCCGCATCCGCTGACCGAGGGCGTCACCGTCATGGTGACGCCCTCGGCACCCTGGTCGTGGTACCTGCTGCTGTTCATCGACCAACAGCTGGGGCCCGGTCGGGCCGGGCGGGCGGACCGCGCCGAGCTGACGCTCCGGCGCCTTGGCCGTTACCGTGAGGACTGTCGCCAGGAGGAGGAGGTACGGACATGTCCGAGCGGCATCCCGCGCTCGCGCGACTCGACCCGCTCGTCGGCCGGTGGACGGTGCAGCCGAAGGTCCAGGGCCTCGGTGCCGGGTGGACGAACTTCTCCTGGGTCGAGGACGGCAATTTCCTGCGGCAGTTCTCCGACGCCGAGCCGCTGCCGGCCAGCGCACCGCGAGCCTGGCGAGAGAACAACCCGTTGCCCACGACGTCGCTGATCGGGCTCGACGACGCCGGCGGGGAGTTCACCATGCTGTACGCCGACGCGCGCGGCGTGCATCGGGTCTACCGGATGACCTTCGCCGACGGCGTCTGGCGGCTGACGCGGGACGCCCCTGGCTTCAACCAACGCTTCACCGGCACGCTCAGCCCGGACGGCGACACCATCGACGGGCAATGGGAGACGTCCGAGAACGGTGTCGACTGGCGGCTCGACTTCGAGCTGACGTATCGCCGCTGACCAGCCGGCCGAGCCCGCTCGCGTGGCTGATCGGCTACGCGGTCGGCGCTTCGGACAGGTTGCGGTCGATGTGGTCGGCGTGGAACAGGGCTTGCCGGAGTAGCCGCCGAACGTGCTCGTCGGCGGCGGAGTAGTAGACGAACGTTCCCTCGCGACGCCCCTTGACCAGCCCGGCGAGGCGGAGCTTGGCCAGGTGCTGACTGACTGCCGTGGGGGCCGCTCCGGCCAGTTCAGCGAGGCAGGCAACGGACGATTCGCCCTGCAGGAGCGCCCAGAGGACCTTGATCCGGGTGGGGTCGGCCAGGAGTCGGAACGTCTCGGCCGCCAGATGCACCTGCTCCTCGTTGGGCATGTCGAAGTCGGGCAGCGACGTGTGCATGGCCTGAGCATACCGACCATCCCGCTATTTGCGTATCTGCATGACTGCGCATATAAGATGCCTGGGTGACGACGAGCGTGGAGAACCCGTCCACCGCCCAGCCCGCGCATCCGGTCCCGACGCGTCGGGCTGGTCAGCGGCGGACCGCCCTGTGGTCGCTGCGGGAGGTTCGCTGGGCTGCCGCGGCGACCGGCCTGTTCGGGCTGGGTCTGCTGACCCAGCTGTCCCCCGCTCCGAGTTGGGCGTGGTGGGCGTTGTATCTGGCCTGCTACGTCGCCGGCGGGTGGGAGCCGGGCTGGGCGGGCCTGCAGGCGCTGCGCGAGCGCAAGCTCGACGTCGACCTGCTGATGGTCCTGGCGGCGGTCGGCGCGGCGGCCATCGGGCAGGTTCTCGACGGGGCGTTGCTCATCGTCATCTTCGCCATCTCCGGCGCGCTGGAAGCTACCGCCACCAAACGCACAGAGGACTCCGTCAACGGCCTGCTCGACCTCGCGCCCGACACAGCCACCCGCCTCACCGCGACCGGTCAGGAGACCGTCGAAGCCGCCGACCTGCACGTGGGAGACGTCGTCCTGGTTCGCCCCGGCGAGCGGATCGGCGCCGACGGCGAGGTCACCCACGGCGCGAGCGAGGTCGACCAGGCCACCATTACCGGCGAGCCGCTGCCCGTGGACAAGCACCCCGGCGACGAGGTGTTCGCCGGCACCCTCAACGGCACGGGCGCGCTCCGCGTCCGCGTGACCCGTCCGGCCGGCGACACGGTCATCGCCCGGATCGTCGCCATGGTCGCCGAGGCCAGCGCGACGAAAGCCCGCGTGCAGCTGTTCATCGAGAAGATCGAACAGCGCTACTCCGTGGGCATGGTCGCCGCCACGGTCGCCCTCTTCGTGATCCCGTTGGCGCTGGGTGCCGAACTCCAACCGACGCTGCTGCGCGCGATGACCTTCATGATCGTCGCCTCCCCGTGCGCGGTGGTGCTGGCCACCATGCCGCCGCTGCTGTCCGCGATCGCCAACGCCGGCCGGCACGGCGTGCTGGTCAAGTCCGCCGTGGTGATGGAACAACTCGCCACCGCCACGCGGATCGCGTTCGACAAGACCGGCACCCTCACCGAAGGCGCCCCGCACCTGACCGACATCCGGCTCCTGCCCCACGCCAGCCTCACCGAAGACCGACTGCTCGCCCTCGCCGCCGCTGCCGAGAGCTCGTCCGAGCATCCCCTGGCCCGCGCTGTGGTCGCGGCCGCCCGCGATGCGCAGCTCCCGCTACCCCCGTCGGACGCCTTCACCTCGACTCCCGGGCGCGGCGTCACCGCCCACGTCGACGGCTACCAGGTCGACGTCGGCAGCCCCGTCGGACTCCTCAAGAGCCATGACGACTCACTACGCGCCATCGTCGACGAGCTGGAGCAGGCGGGCCGAACAGCGGTCGTGGTCCGGGTCGATGGCGAACCCGCCGCCGTGTTGGGCCTCGCCGACAAGCTCCGCGCGGACGCCGCCGCAACGGTCGCGCAACTCACCGCGGTGACCGGAGCGCGCCCGCTGCTCCTGACCGGCGACAACGAACGCGCCGCCCGACGGCTCGCCGCCGAGGTCGGCATCACCGACGTCCGCGCCGGCCTGCTCCCCCAGGACAAGGTCACCGCGGTGCGCGAACTGGAAGACCACGGGGACCGCGTGGTCCTGGTGGGCGACGGCGTCAACGACGCCCCCGCCCTGGCCGCCGCCCACGTCGGCGTCGCCATGGGGCGCGCCGGCGCCGACCTCGCGCTCGACACCGCCGACACCGTCATCACCCGCGACGAACTCGCCACCCTGCCCGCCGTCATCCAGCTGGCCCGCCGCGCCCGCCGGCTCGTCATCGCGAACCTCGCCATCGCCGGAACCTTCATCGCCGTCCTGGTCGCCTGGGACCTCATCGGCACGCTGCCCCTGCCGCTCGGCGTGGCCGGCCATGAAGGCTCCACCATCATCGTCGGCCTCAACGGCCTCCGCCTGCTCCGCCGCGCGGCCTGGAATCGGGCAGCTCGCACCGTCAGCGGTTCTGTGCCGGTGCGGCGATACCCTCCTCGATCGCCAGCCGGGTCAGCTCCGGCCGCCGACGACGCCCCGTCTTCTCCCGGATCCGGTCGAGGTGGGATCGGACGGTACGGACGCTGATCGCCAACGCCTCCGCGATGTCCTGGTCCCGTTCGCCGGCTGCCAGCAGCGACAGCACCTGACGTTCCCGGTCGGACAACGGCACCCGGTACAGCGGCTGCCGTCCCCGGGACGAGTCCAGCAGGATCGAGGCCAGGGTCGGCGACACGTAGGTGTTGCCGGCGGCGATCTCCCGTACCGCCCGGAGGATCTCGTCGGCGTCGGCGTCCTTCGTCAGGTAGCCACGGGCCCCGGCGGCGATCGCCCCGAGCACGTCGGACTGGTCACCGTGCGCGGACACCACCAGCACCCGGTGACCCATCCCGGTGACCGCGACCACCGCCGCCGCGTCGCGTACCCCCGGGAGCCGCAGATCGAGGATCGCCACTCCCCCGCCGGGCTGCCGGTACGCCGCGAACTCCTCCACGGACTTGGCGGTCACCCTGACCTGGACATCCGGTGCGTCCCCGAGCGCCCGGACCAGCGCGGCCCGATAGAGGGGGTGGTCCTCCACCACCGACACCTCGATCGTCGGCACGCCGGTCACCGGGGCTCCCCCGCGCCGGTGGCCGGGGTGGTGACGCCCGGCGTGGCTGGCCGTCGGGCGGCGGCCGGGTCCAGCACGGGGCCGACGGGGAACAGCGCCAGCACGGTCGGTGGCACCGGCGTGGGCCGAACCGTCCCGTACCCGAGCGCCTTGAGCGCGTCGCCGTCCGGTACCGGATACCGCACGCCCTGGTCGGTGAGGAGGAAGACGGTGCCGAGGGCGGCCTGCGGCGTCGGTCGCTCGCGCACCACCGCGGCCCGACCGGCCGGTACGAACACTCTGTCGGCTCGCGTGCCACCGCCGGCTGCCAGCGGCTCCGCCCCGGCCGGCACGCCGGTGGCGGCGCCCAGCCTGACCACCGCCCGATCGCCGTCCACCGTCGCACACACCGCGCCCCCTTCCTGGGGCGCCTCGGCCGGCGGGGCGAGTCGGGCCGGATAGTCGGCGGCCTTACCGGCCACCGGCCGCGACTGCGCCACGTCGGCCGGCGTCACCGGAATCTCGCGCGCCGCGCCACCCGGGTACGCCGCGCGGTTGGCCGGATTGCCGAGCACCAGCGCCGCCTCGGTCTGCCCGATCGGCAGCAGCCCGTCGGCGTGGACGAGGTAGTAGCGGGGTTCGGTGCCGACGGTCGTGGCGGCGAGCACCTGGCCGACCCGGGTGCTCCGGTCACCGATCCGGGGCCCGGCGGCGCCTACCCCCGCCACCGTGATCAGTCGCAGGTCCGGGCCGGCGATCACCGCGCTCAGCCAGGCCGCGCTGACCGGCAGCGGGCGTACCGCGTCGTAGCCGAGGGCCACCGCCGTGGCCGAGTCGGTGATCCGGTGCCGGCGACCGGCCACCAACGCGTGCTCGGTACCGTCCGGGCCGGCGACCAGCAACGCGGTCGCCGCGTCCACCTCGATGCCCACCGGCGGAACCCCGGCCAGCGCCGTGGTGACCGGCGCGGTGCCCGCCGGCCGACCGTCGGCGGTCTGCGCACAGACGGTGAACGGCCCGGTCGTCAGCCGATCCCGGCCCGGCAACGACGCCGGCGCGCCGGGTATCCCGAGCGGGACGCCGCGCGGCGCACGCGCCAGCGACTTGCTCGACACCCGGCTGGTGGCGGTGCCATCACCGCCCGCGAGCAGGCGCGCGGAGGCGTAGTTGAGCATCGGGTGCAGCAGCCCGTCGGTGCCCATCACGTACGCCGCTCCGGTGTCCTTGTCGATCACCACCTGGCCGGGCTTGCGCCAGTCGGTGTTCGCCCCGGGCCGCAGAAAGCCGTACACACCGAAGCCGGCGGTCACCAGCAGGGCGACCGCCGCGCCGAGCGCACACCCGATGACCAGACGGCGACTCGGCGACACCGGGTGGTTGGCGTCACCGACCTGCAGCGCCGAGACGAGCCGGCGGCGAAGGAACTGGTACGCCTGTAGTTGGTCCCGCTGTGTCCACATCAGATCGTCCCCGCCATGGTGCGATGCACGCCCGGTGCACTAGAACTACGGATATAAGGTACGGATCGCCGACGAGATCGAGCCCAAGGAGCCGAGCCATGCCGCCAGCCGCACCGGCCACCGCACCGCCCCTCGATTCCACCCGGCAGCGAAGTGCGCCGCCGATGCCCGTACCACCGGTGGGGCCGCGCACCCTGCGCGGGCTCGGCGTCGGCCGGCTGATGCTCTGGCAGACCGCGGTGCTGGGCGCGGTCGCGGCCGGCGGACCGTCCGGTGCGGTCGGCGGCACCCTCACCGGGGTGGCGGCGGGCGTGGTGCTCGCTACCGGGGTGCGCTGGCGCGGCCGGTGGCTGTCCGACTGGGTGGTGGTCCGGCACCGCTTCCGGCGCCGCGCCGGAAATGCCCTGCCGGCCCTGCCCGGCCTGCGGACCCGGACCGACGCGGATCGGGCGGGCAACCGGATCGGGCTGGCCGGTGACGGCACGTCGTGGAGCGCGCTGCTGCGCGTCGAACCCGACGGTGACCTCGACGACCTGCTGCGCCGGCTGCTGTCCCGCTACGACGACCCCGATCTGCCGCTGGCCGGCGCGCAACTGGTCGACTGGACCTCGCCGGGCACCGGCAACGCGGCGCGCTGGATCGCCATCCGGCTCGACCCCGAGACGGCCACCCGGGCGGTACGGGCCCGCGGCGGTGGCCGGATCGGTGCGGTACGTGCCGCGGGCACCGCCGCGCTGCGGCTCGCCGCCGAGCTGCGCGCCGGCGGGCACCAGGTCACCGCGCTCGACGGCGGTCAACTGCGCGACGCGTGGGCCGCCGTGCTCGGTGTCGATCCGCGGCGCGCGGACGACCCGGGCACGGAGACCTGGCACTACTGGTCGCTGGGCATGCTGCACCAGGTCTGCTTCCGGCCACGCCGAGCCGCCCGGAGCCTGAGCGAGGTCGCCACGCTGCTCCGCCGGCACGCCGTCACGCCGGCGCTGGTCAGTGCCGTGTCGGTACGGTGGGACCGGCAACGCGGCGGCGGCACCCGCAGCACGGCGCTGATCCGGCTCGGGGTGCCCGCCGGACCAGCCCGGGAGGCGGTCGCCGAGGCGGTCGGGAAGGCCACCGCCGGCTTCGACCGGGACCTGGTCCCACTGGACGGGGCACATGCCGAGGCGGCCTGGGCCACGCTGCCGCTGGCTGGCCTGCCAGTGGGTTAGCCGCCCCATGCGCGTGCCGCGCCGTAGATGTCGAGCACCGCGCCCGCCACCGGCACCAGACTGAGCAGCGCCAGGAACTCGACCACGTCGAGCAGCCGGCCCCAGTACGGCGACGGTGTCTTGGCGGCGGCCCGGACCGCGTACGTCCCGCAGACCACTCCGGTCACCAGGAGCAGCCCGGCGAGGAGCAACCGCGTTCCGGGCCCGCCGGCCAGGCTCGCCCGAGCCGTCAGGCCGAGCACCGACGCGGCACCCGCCAGCAACAGGGCGGCCCGCTGGCCGACGCCGACGTAGGCCCGGGCACGGAGCAACAGCGCCACGCCGGCCAGACCGGCCAGCGCCCACGCCCAGCGACCGCCGCTCCACAGGAGTATCCCGGCGCAACCGGCCACGATGACCGCCAGGCCGCAGAGCAGACCGGTCAGGATCCGTTCGGCGGCCTCGGTGTCCGCGACCACCTCGGGTCCGAGCGTGGGCCGCTCGTCCCCGCGGAACGCCTCCATGTCGGTCGGTACCCCGGGCAGCGGCAGCCGGCCGAGCCGAAGCGCGAGCATCGGCAGCGCCGGACTGGCCACCACGGCCACGCAACAGGTGACCGCCGCGACCGAAGCGGGCGAGGAGGCGGTGAGCAGGTCGGCGAGCGCGCCGAGACTACCCACCGCGGCAGCCACCGCGGCGGCGGCGAACCGCTGCTCCGCCACGACCACGGCGGCCACCGCCGTGTAGAGAGTGGCCGCCGCGCCGGCCAGCGCCAGTCGACCCGCGGTCAGCTCCATCGCCGCGCCCAGGCCACCGATCGCCGCCAGCCCGCCGATCATCGCCGCCGGTACGCCACCGGCGGCCACCGCCGCGCCCAGACCTCGCTCGCCGAACGCCCGCGACAACGCTCCGCTGGCAAGCAGCAGTATCAGGGCCAGGATGCCGGACAGCAGCGCGACGGTCGACGCGGCGAGCCCGCTGTAGCCGACCGCGACCGCGACCGCGGTGAAGGCCAGCGCGGCGACCGCACCGCCGACCTTTCGGGACGCCGCTGCCCGCCACACCCCGGGCCGGTCCGCGGCGGCGCTCGCGATGGCGTCCACCACGTCGTCGAAGAGCATCGGGGTGGCCCGCCGGTCGACCGTGTCCAGGTAGAGCACCTCGCCGTCGCGCACCCCGGCGCCGCTGACGGTGACCGCACCGTCCAACGGCGGCCCACCGAAGCGACGCAGTTCCCAGCCGACCCCGCCGGCCCGATCGGCCCGGTCGGCGTTGGTCGCCAGCAGCCGGACCAGTTGCGGAAGCAGCTCCGCCACCGTGCTCTGTATCGGCAACGACACGTCGAGACGGGCGTGGGGAGCTACCACGGTGACCCGCCGAGGGGCAACCGCAGTGGTCACTGCTGCGCCTCGCCGAGCAGCGGGGCGTACTTCGCCTCGTTGGCCGCCGCCAGCTTGGCCAGGCCGTCGTTCACCGCCTCCAACACGAGTTGACCGAGGGTGTGCGCGTCGTAGCGACGCATCACCTGCGGGTCGATGGTCACCTCGGTGAACCGGCCGTCACCCTTGAGCTTCACGGTGACGTCGCCGTTGCCGGCGTACGCGGTCAGCTCCATCGTCGCCACCGAGCGCTGGATCTCCTCGATCCGCTGTTGCTGCTCACGCACCTGGGCGAGCAGATCCTCGATCGCCGGTTCCATCTGTCGTCTTCCCTCCGGTGTCACCGCTACCCGCCCGTGCCGTGGCCCGCCAGTGGGCTACGGCCGCCGCCCCTGCACGTCGTATTGGATCGACTCACGGGTATGAGTCGCAAGGTTTGCGAGATACACGTACTGCGCGGCGGTGGTGTAGGCGTCCATGTAGTCGGCCCGGCCCGGGTCGGCCCGGGCCCACCGTACGGCCTCCTCCGCGGCCGCGCCATGCAGCGCGCCAACCGGTACGGTCGGGGCCGATCCGCCGTTGCGTAGCTCGAAACCGGCGAGGTCGCCGGCCGCCGTGTAGACGGTCCCGTTGCCGGTGAACTGCGGGTGGTGGAACACATCGGTGGGCACGCTCTGCGGATGCACCGGAGCGGGTGCCTGCAGGGCGCCGGTGACGACGTCGGCCGCCTGCCCGAAGGCGAAGCCGGCGAACCCGCCGACCTCCGGCAGCTTGCCGACACCGAACCCGACCACGTCCTTGACCGCGTTGGCGATCGCCACCTGCCGGGCGTACGCCTCCTGCGCCGTACGGGTGGCCTGCTCGGCGTCCTGCACGTTGGCGTACCAGATCGCGTTGGCGGCCGCGGCGTTGGTCAGGCCGTCGACGTTGCCGGCGTACCGGCCCGCCTGTTCCATCGGGATCGTGCCGGCGTCGGCCTGGCGCAGCAGGTACTCCTGGTACAGGTCCGCCGCCGCGCTGATCTCGTCACGACCGTCCTGGGTGACCTGACCGAGCATCAGCATGTGCCGGGCGTCGGTGCTGCCCAGGCGCTGCGCCGCCGGATCGGTGTCCAATCCGTCGAGCGGCTGGGCGTACAGATCCAGGTTCGGCACGGTGGCCCGGGCGACCGCCTCGGCGAAGTGCGGGTTCTCCCGCATCGCGGCCAGGGTCTGCGGGTACGACGCCGGGTCGGTCATCGTCTGCGTGAGGTTGACGTAGGCACCGCGGGCCAGGTCGCGCTCGGCGGGATCGGCGGTTCCGGCGCCGATCCAGTCGACGACCCGGCCCGCGGTGCGGCCGTCGTCCGCCCACCCGAAGCCGGCCAGTCGGCGCAGTGTCTCGCCGTCGCTGGCCAGCGCCGCGTCGGCGACGTGGTTCCGGGTGGACACGTCGAGCAGCGTGGTCATCGTCGCATCCACCCGGGGCTTGTCCCAGAGCACCGCGTCGTCGGTCGACACGTAGTACCCGGGCTGGTCGGGGCTGTGCCGGGAGAGGTCGTCCAGTCGCTGGGTGACGTCGGCCATCTCGCCGACCCGACGGGTCACCGCGGCGGAGTAGTCGGCTCCGGCGACGAGATCCCGGTCGGCCGCGCCGGTCAGCTGCGACAGCGCCTCCCACTGGGCGTAGCGGGGCACGTCGAGCCGGTTGGTGTAGACCGTCTCGCCGAGCACCCCGGTCAACGGTGCGCGGCCCGGCGTCGCCGGCACCTCGTGCGTGAAGCCGAACGAGTTGGTGCCGATGTTGGTCTCGGTGGCCGCCGGGGTGTGCACGAGGTCGCGGACCGCGGCAGGCAGGTCGGCCGGGTCCTGCGACAGGGTGAGGATGCCGTTGCCGACGGTCCGCAGCATCTCCTGCCGGTCGGCGGGGGCGAAGCCCGGGGCAGTCTCGCCGAAAATGCCGAACAGACTGGTCTGGTAGCGGTGCTCGGTGGCGTTGACGTATCCCGGCAGGTCGAACACCCGGTCGCCGAGCGCGCCGTAGAACGAGGCCAGGAAGGCCTTGTCCGCAGCGGACGGTGGTTGGCCGGTGCGTACCCGGTCGGTGATCACGGCGAGTTGCGCCATGCTCTGGCGGAACTGCGTTGGCGAGGCGTCTCCGGCGAGCGCGGCCCGCACCGCCTCTCCCGCCAGGCGTCCGTCGGCGCCGGCCGCGGCGGCCGGACCGGCGGCGCCCACCGGGTGCGGCCCGCCGAGCTCGGTGGCGACCTGCGCCAGCACCACACCAAGCCGGTCCCACACCCCGCGCATCGCACCCAACGCCTGCTCACCGATGTTCCGGGCGTGCCCGAGCAGAACGGAGACCTGGCTGCTCGGCACCGCCCCGGCGGCGGCCACCAGGAGCTGGGCGTTGGCCCGGAACCGGGCGATGACGGTGTCGGCGGTGCTCGCGGCGGCCTCCAGGCCGCCGGCTGCGCGTTCCAGCGCGGCGGCGTGCCGGCGCAGCCGCGCCTCGGTGCCGTCCAGCCCGGTGGTGACCCGGCCGGCGGCGGCGCCGAACGCGTCGTACGCCGAGCCGTGCCACTGCGCCGAGAGCCCGGTCCGGCGTCGGACCAGCTCACCGCAGACGCCCGCCGCCTGGTCGGCGACCGCCAGATAGGAGTGGGCCACGGTCCGCAGCCCGGCCGGGTCGCCGGTCATCTGCCGGCGGTATTCGGCGAGCACCGTGGCGTACCGGGAGAGCAGCCAGGACAGCGCGCCCGACAGGTTCACGGTGTGGCCGACCAGGGCGGGAGAGACGCCGGTCACCGGTCAGTCCACCTTGATCGAGCCGTCGGCGCCGACGCTGATGTCGGCGTTGACGCTCTGCCCACCGGAGCTGGCGGTGACCTCGATGTCGAACGCGCGTCCGGTGTCCACCGGCACCTCGACGGTCAACGTCATGTCGCCCTTGCTGGCCGTGATCGTCACCTCGTCGTCGCCGTCGTCGCCGGGCCCGGACGGGGCGGACGACGCCGGCCCGTCCACCGGCGCGGCCGGTGGGATCGGCAGCGTCTGCACCGGGCCGTGTGGCGTCATCGTCACCGGCGCCCCGCCGGGGAGCGAGGACTGACCGGGGTGGACCGCGACCCACTGGTCGGTGCCGAGCGCCGGCGGCAGGTAGCTGCTCATCGAACCGCTGGCCGGGTAGCCGGCGCCGGTGAACGTCGGCATGCCGTAGCCGCTGGTGCCGAAGCTGCCGCCCAGGGCCACCTGTCCCGCGCCGGTGGCGACGCTGGCCATCGGTGGTGGCGCGAGCACGGGGTTGCCCGCGCTCCCGGGCGGCAGCGCCGGAGCGGGCACTGAGCCGCCGTCGTTGTTCTTCGAGAACAGCTGCTCGACCTGGCCGACGATGGTGGCCAGACCGGTCAGGATCTGGCCGAGGTTGGTCACCCCGATGGCGGTGAGGATGCCACCGATACCGGTGAGGAACGCCTTGAGGATCCCGGTGGTGCTGACCGCCAGGGCCCGGCCGGCCGCCCGGGTGTACGGATTGGACATCAGGGCGGCCACCGTCGGGTTGACCGCGCTGACCACTGCCCGGTAGGCCGCCTGCGCGGTGGTCAACTGCGCGGCGGCGCCCTCGAGTTCCCGAACGCCGGCGTACACGGTCTCGATGATCTGCTGGAAGCTGGCGAAGGACTTGTTCAGCTTCTGCACCACGGAGTCGCTCGCCGACCCGGCGGACCACACCTCACGCAGTTGCTCGCGGGCCCGCTCCAGGTCGGCCAACAGAGTGACCAGTCGGGCCACCCGCGCGGTCAACGCCGCTGAGTGGGCAAGGATGGCTTGCGGGTTACCGCCCACGATCGTGGGCAGTGCGACGGTGCCGGGCCCGCGTCCGCCGGCGGCGGCGTCCATCGCGCCCGAGTTGGGGATGTCAAACACGACGCACCTCTCTCGGCTTCAGGCCGTCGGGGTTCACCACAGCGAGGTCGCATCCGTCATCGGGCGGTAGACCCGGACGCGTCCGAACTCCGCCGCCGAGCCGACTGCTCCGTGGTTGTAGAGCTGGCCGCCCGCGCCGGCGACGCCGATGACCGGGCCACCGTCACCGACGACGGGCTGTACGACCACCACGTCGCCGGGGTGCACCAGGCCGGAGACGTCCCGCCCGCTGCCCGAGTAGACCGCCAACAGGCCGACCCGTTCCTGGTTGGCCGGGCTACGGTCGAGCCAGTCGGCGAAGTCCCGCGCGTCGCGGAAGGTCACTTCGGTCAGGGGCCGGGCCGAAAGCTCACCGAGCCCCGCCCGGCCCAGGTAGTCCAGGATGTTGCCGACCGACCCGGGCTCCCCCGCCGCGCCCGCGCTGTCGTTGATCGCGTAGCCGGCGAGGGCGGCGCTGGGCGCCGCGTCGGTGCCGGTGGGCGCCCCGCCCAGCGCGGCGGCGACCGCCCGGTCCGCGTCGTCGTAGTCGTTGGCGCTGCGGTGCACCAGGTCGTTGATCTCCTGCAGCAGTTGCAGCAGCGTCCGCATGGTGCCGACGACCTGCCCCTGCATCGCGATGTTCGCCGACGCGACCGGCGAGCCCAGTTTCGCGAACGACGTCGGCGCGAGGGTGAGCCGCTCCAACTCCATCACCGTGCTGTACGCCTGGAGCAGAATGCCGACGACGTTGCCGACCACTCCCCGTACGGCATCCGGCCGCACGTTGTACGACGAGCCTGTCGTCATCGTTCGCACCTTCCCGCCAGATCGCCCACGCCGGGCCGGGCAACTCGACCGCGCCGAGGCGGTTCCCGGATCGTTGCGGGTCATCGTAGGTTGGTGCGCGCGAGCCCTTAAACGGCAAAACTACCCACTACCTGCTCTGTCAAAGTGACCACGGGTTCCGATTCTTCGGGCCGAGGAGGCACCGCCGGATGTCCGCCGACACCTTCCGCCGCCGGGCTGTACTGCCCGAACCACCACGCGGCGAGATCATGCTGCAGTCCCCGCCCGCCCTGCCCCGCGGGTCCGGCCAGGCCGGCATGCAACTGATGTTCATGCTGCCGATGATGCTCGGCATGGGCGCCATGTCGTTCGTCTACATCGGGCGGTCCGGTGGGGCGATGACCTGGATCTTCGGCGCCCTGTACATCAGCGCCATGGCCGGCATGCTCATCATGAGCCTGTCCCGTGGCGGCGCCTCGAAGAAGGCGCAGATCAACGACGAACGACGAGACTACCTGCGCTACCTCGGCGGCCTGCGCGGCCAGGTCCGTGAGGTGGCGGTCCGGCAACGGGAGACGGCCCTGGCGGCCCTGCCCGACCCGGCCGACCTGTGGTCGTTCGCCGGCACCGAGCGGCTCTGGGAACGGGCCCGCACCGATCCCGACTTCGGCCGCGTCCGGGTCGGCACCGGGCCGCAGCGGCTGGCCACCGCGCTGCGGGCGCCGCAGACCGCCCCGCTGGAGGACCTCGATCCGGTGGCGTCCACCTCGCTGCGGCACTTCATCCGCACCTACGCGACCGTCGGCGGGCTGCCGGTGGCGGTGTCCCTGCGTTCCTTCCCGCGGGTCACCCTGGCCGGCGACCGCCCCGAGATCCTGGCCCTCGCCCGGGCCCTGCTGGCCCACCTGGTCACCTTCCACTCCCCGGACAACCTGCGCGTCGCCGCCTGCGTCGGGCCGGACCGGCAGGGCGCCTGGGACTGGCTGAAGTGGCTGCCCCACGCGGTGCATCCGGGCCGGGCCGACGCGAGTGGACCGACGCGGTTGGTCGCGCCCACCCTCACCGAGTTGGCCGCGCTACTGGCCGGCGACCCGGCCGACCCGGCGGCCCGCGGCCCGTTCAGACCCGGTGCCCGGCCCGAGGCACCGCACCTGCTGATCGTGCTCGACGGGGCCGGCACGCTGCCCGATGCCGGGCTGGCCCCACCCGACGGCCTGGCCGGCACCACCGTGCTGGAGCTCGGCGGCGGGTCCGGCGGTGGCGCTGACGCGCTCGACCTGGTGATCTCCGAAGGTCGGCTCGGCATGCGCACCCCGGACGGCGTCTCGCTGGTCGGCGTGCCCGACCGGCTCAGCGTCGCCGGCGCCGAGGTGGTCGCCCGGCAGCTCACCGCGCTGCACACCGGCACGGCGGCGGCCAGCGAGCAACCGCTGTCCACCACCTTCGGCCTGGCCGACCTGCTCGGCATCGGCGACCCGCGCCGGCTCGACCCGGCGGTCACCTGGCGCCCCCGGTCGGCCCGGGACCGGCTGCGCATCCCGATCGGGGTGGATCCCGACGGGCGCCCGGTCGACCTGGACCTCAAGGAGTCGGCCGAAGGGGGCATGGGCCCGCACGGGCTGGTGATCGGGGCCACCGGGTCCGGCAAGAGCGAGCTGCTACGCACCCTGGTCACCGGGCTCGCCGCCACCCACTCCTCGGAGACGCTCAACCTCGCGTTGATCGACTTCAAGGGTGGCGCCACCTTCGCCGGCATGACCGGCCTGCCGCACACCTGCGCGGTGATCACCAACCTCGCGGCCGACCTGACCCTGGTCGACCGGATGGCCGACGCGCTCCGCGGCGAGCTGGTCCGCCGCCAGGAACTCCTGCGGGCCGCCGGGAACTACGCCTCGGTACGCGACTACGAGCGGGCCCGGACCGAGGGCGCGCCCCTGCAACCGCTGCCCTCGCTGCTGGTGATCATCGACGAGTTCAGCGAACTGCTGTCCAGCCGGCCCGAGTTCATCGACCTGTTCGTGATGATCGGTCGGCTCGGCCGCAGCCTCGGCGTACACCTGATGCTCGCCTCGCAACGGCTCGAGGAGGGGCGGCTACGCGGCCTGGACAGCCACCTGAGCTATCGGATCGGGCTGCGCACCTTCTCCGCGGCGGAGAGCCGGGCGGTGCTCGGGGTGTCCGACGCGTACGAACTGCCGCCGGTACCCGGCTCGGCGTACCTGAAGTGGGACACCACCACGCTGCAACGGTTCAAGGCCGCGTACGTCTCCGGCGAACTGCCGCCCGAGCAGGCCGCCGCCGTGGCCGAGGAGATCCCGTACGAGCGGCGGGTGCTGCCGTTCGGGCTCGCCCCGCTGGCGCCGGCCGAGCCGGTACGCGCACCGGCACCGG
The DNA here is from genome assembly GCF_040679695.1 of Micromonospora sp. NPDC052213. Classification (NCBI taxonomy): domain Bacteria; kingdom Bacillati; phylum Actinomycetota; class Actinomycetes; order Micromonosporales; family Micromonosporaceae; genus Micromonospora; species Micromonospora sp. NPDC052213. Next base: position 62,407 of record NZ_JBFAVI010000012.1, on the reverse strand, counting down.
CGAACGCCCCCGACACCGCGGCGACCAAGGGCGAGACCGTGCTGAGCGCCATGATCGGCCGGCTGCTCGGCAACGGGCCCGCCGCGCACCAGATCTGGCTGCCGCCGCTGGCCGAACCACCCGCCCTGGACCAGCTGCTGCCGCCGCTGGGCGTCGATCCGCGGCGCGGTCTGACCCCGGTCGGCTGGGCCGGCAACGGGCAGCTCACCGTGCCACTGGCCATCGTGGACAAGCCGTTCGAGCAACGCCGGGACCTGCTGTGGGCGGAGCTGTCCGGGGCGGCCGGGCACGCGCTCGTGCTCGGCGCACCGCAGAGCGGCAAGAGCACCCTGCTGCGCACCCTGGTGTCCGCGCTGGCGCTCACCCACACCCCGACCGAGGCGCAGTTCTTCCTGCTCGACTTCGGTGGCGGCGGCCTGGCCACCCTCGCCGGCCTGCCGCATGTCAGCGGCTACGCCAACCGGATGGACACCGAACGGGTCCGCCGGATCGTCGCCGAGCTGACCGGCCTGCTGGCCGAGCGGGAGCAGTCGTTCGCCGCGCACGGCATCGACTCGATCTCCGACTTCCGGCGCCGCCCACCGCCCAGCCCGGACGGGCGGACGTTCGGCGACGTGTTCCTCGTCGTCGACGGCTGGATGACCCTGCGCCAGGAGTTCGAGCCGCTGGACGAGTCGGTCACCACGCTCGCCGCCCGCGGCCTCGGGTTCGGCCTGCACGTCGTACTGTCGGCCAACCGGGCGATGGAGATCCGACCGGCCCTGCGCGACCTGATCGGCACCCACGTCGAGCTGCGCCTCGGCGACCCGGCCGACTCGGCGTACGACCGGCGGGCCGCGGCCGACGTGCCGAAGGGGGCTCCGGGGCGCGGGCTCACCGCCGACAAGCTGCACTTCCTCGGCGGGCTGCCGCGCATCGACGGCCGTACCACGGTCAGCGACCTGCCCGACGGCGCGAGCGACCTGGTCAAGCAGGTGGACGCGAGCTGGCACGGCCCGCGCGCTCCGCAGGTGCGGTTGCTGCCCAGGCTGGTGCCGGCCGCCGACCTGCCCGGTCCGGTTCCCGGTGACCGACGGATCCCGATCGGGCTCGCCGAGGCGGACCTGGGACCGGCCTACCTGGACTTCGACGCCGACCCGCACTTCATCGCCTTCGGCGACGTGGAGTCCGGCAAGACCGGGCTGCTGCGGGTGCTCGCCCAGCAGATCGCGGCCCGCTATCCGGTGGCCGAGGCCGCGGTCATCGTCGCCGACTACCGGCGCGGGCTGGTGGACGCCCTCACCGGCCCGCACCTGCTCGGCTACGCCGGCAGTGAGCCGGTGCTCGAGCAGCTCGTCGCCGAGGCGGCGGAGGGACTGCGGCGACGCCTGCCCGGTCCGGAGGTGACCGCCACCGAGTTGCGCGAGCGCAGCTGGTGGAGCGGCCCCGAGCTGTTCGTCCTCGTCGACGACTACGACCTGGTGGTGTCACCGAGCCGCAACCCACTCGCGCCCCTGCTGGACTTCCTGCCCCAGGCCAAGGACGTCGGCCTGCATCTGGTGCTCACCCGCCGCTCCGGCGGCGCCAGCCGAAGCCTGTTCGAGCCGGTCGTGCAGCGGCTGCGCGACCTGGGCACACCGGGCCTGCTGCTCTCCGGTTCCCGCGACGAGGGCGCGCTGCTGGGCGACGTCAAACCCAGCAAACAACCGCCCGGACGTGGGCAGTTGGTGGACCGGCGGACCGGGGTGTCGCTGGTGCAGCTCGCCTGGGCACAGACCGACCCGGCCTGATCCGAACCGGTCGACGCGGGGACCCGGCGGCCCCGGCCGCCGGGTCCCTGTGGGTAATAGTGCCGTGTCGGCGACGGGTACTTGTGCCGTACTACCAAGGGTGACGGATGCATAGCATCCCCAGCGTGTACGGCGCCGCGAGTCGGCGCGCGACCCTGCCAAGAGGAGGTGACCCGACGTGGCCAGTCCCGGATACCAGAGTGATGCCGCCGCGATGACGCGAGCGGTCAGCGGGTTCGACGAAGCCGCCACCAACACGGCTCGGAGCATGGCACAACTCGAGAGCGAACTCGTGTCGGTCCTGAGCCGGTACGCCGGTAACCAGGCCACCGCTTTCTGGCAGCTGCAGGGCCGGCTGCAGGAGAGCATGCGGGTTGCGTCACGGGAACTGCAGACCATGTCCGGCCTGGTCAACGAGAGTTTCCGCAACTACAACACCGGCGACATGGCGGCCGCCGATTCCCTGCGGGGCCTCACCGGCGCCGTGGGCGAGGGAAGCCCCGTACTCAGCCGGCTGGCCGGCGCCTAACCTGCCCGGAAAGGGGTGATGTGAAATGACCGCCGATGTGATCAATGTGGAATTCGGCGCGCTGCGGGCCGCCGCCGACTCGCTGCAGGTCAAGGCCCAGGCCTTGAACGGCCACGTGGAACAGCTGCAGAGCAGCCTGGCCCCGATCAAGCAGACCTGGTACGCCTCCGGCAGCGCCGCCGGTCAGGCCGCGGAGCAGTCCGAGACGCGGCTGCGCGCGGCACTGGCCGACATCATCGCGGTGATCGGTCAGTTCTCCGGCAAGGTGAACGAGGCGCACGACACCCAGTTGGCGCTGGAGAACAGGAACACCAGCTTCTTCGCCTGAGCCGGGGCGATCAGCGGCGGCGTGGGGTGGGGCGGGATCCGCCTCCACCCGACGCCGCCGCCCCGCTGGCCGGCGTTGTTCTCAGCCGAGCTCCGAGACAGGAGAGCGCGACGATGTCCCACGAGGAGTCGTTCCGGGTCCACCTCGAATCGCTGCTGGCGTTCGCCCGCGAGTTGGAGGACCAACTGGAGGCGATGCGCAAACCGACGGACGGCCTCGGCCAGTTGCGCGTCCGGCCGGTCCGGCTCGGCGAGTTCGGCGAGGCGGCGTCGCTGGCCGAGCGGCACCGGGCCGCCGCCGAACAGATGCACGAACTACTGCACACCGTGCGGGAGGCGATCGCCTTCGCCAACGACGTGACCCGCATGATCGCGGACGGGTACGCCGACTACGACATCGGCGTCGCCACGTCCTTCCGGGCGCACGGAAGGGACTGACACGATGCCGCGTGGACACGGTCGGGCGCGTAGCGACTTCAGCCAGTACAGCCACCCCGAACTCATGCGAATGCTGCACGCCGGCGATCCGAAGTCGGTGACCGAGGCGGCGGAGGGCTGGGGAGCCGCCGGCACCGCGCTGCACGAGCGCGCCGGCGACATCGAGCGCCAGCTCCGCGAGTTCGAGCAGTGGTGGGACGGCGGCGCCGCCCGACAGTACAAGTTGATGATCAACGATCTGACCTCGGGTATCCGGCAGGTGGCCAGCACCGCCTTCACGGTGCGTGACCTGGCCTACTCCTCCGCCGAGGCGCTCACGACGGCCCAGAAGTCGATGCCCGCCCCGGTCGCCGTACCCGATCTCGCCCCCTCCGTCGTCGCCGCCGCGACCACGCCCCTGGTCGTACCCGCGGACACTCCGGCCAGCACGGTCGACACGCTCCGTCAGCACCAGGCCGAGGCGGTCGCCGAGGTCCACGCACAGCAGCGGGCACAGGCCGCCTCGAACGCGGCCCACCAGCAGGCGGTGCAGGTGATGTCCACCCTCGCCACCGAGTACGTCACCGCCGAGGACGCGATGCCGGTCACCCCCAGCGCCGCGTCCCGACCGGCCACCGGCACACCGATCGAGGAGCCACCGCCGGTCACGCCAGCCCCACCGCTGGCTCCGCAGCCCGGTGGCGACCCGCCGTCCGTACCGGCCGGGACACCGGTCGACCCGGACAAGGCGCCCGTCGACCCGGACGCGGTACCGCCGGCGACCCAGCCCCGGCCGCTGTTCGGCACGATGTTCACCGCCGGGTTGGCCGCGGCCGCCGCCGCGCTCGGCGGGCGGTTCGCCACCGTGCCGCCTGGGCTGGGGGCCAGGCCGAAGGACGAGAAGAACGGCGAGAAGAAGGAAACCGCCCCGGTCGCCACGGCCAACGACAAGGCCACCGCCGGCGGTGCCCGGATCTCCGCCGGCGGCGCGGGTGGCGGTGTGGGTGGCGGCGGAGGCGGCGTCGACATGTCGCCGGTGGCGAGCCAGTCCTTGGCTGGTCAGGCCAGCGGCCCGACGGCGAGCGGGCTCGCCGGAGCCGTGGGAACCGCCGCCGGGGTAGCCGCGGCGAAGGGCATGGCCGGCGGCTTCATGCCGGCGATGCCCTTCGCCCCGATGGGCGCGGGCGACGCCGCCGGCGGCCGGCGCATCCCGCCCTGGCTGGTCGAGACCGAAGACGTGTGGGGCGAGCAGTCGGTGGTGACGCCCGCGGTGATCGGCGAGGAGCCTGAGTCGGACCAGCCCGGGACCCGGTCATGGAGGTGACCAGCGCCGGATTCCGAGCCGTCCCGACCGCACTGGACGCCGCGGCGACCGAGCTCACCGGAAGCGCCGACCGGTTGAACACCATCCGCGGGCAGCTCACCACGCATGCCATCGACGGCCAGGCGTTCGGGTTGGTGCCGCAGTCCCAACGCGCCATGCAGGCACACGGCAACAGCCTGCAGCTCAGCAGCACCGAGCTGGAGTCGGCGGCGACGCAGACCCGGCGGTTGGCCACCGGGGTGACCGCCGCGGTGACCAACTACCGGCAGGGCGACACCCAGGTCAGCCAGGCATTCCGACAGCTGATGGGTGGTCTGGCCGGTGGCACCACCCTGGCCGCCGCCGGGGCCGCCGCGCCCGCCGGCACTGCCCCGTTCGGCACCCGGATCGAGGCCAACCGGTCGGCGATCACCGCCGAGTTGGCCGCCGAACGGCAACGCCTCGCCGGCTATCAGGCCCAGCTCACCGGGGACCCGGTCGCCGACCACCGTCTGCAGGAGACCATCACCCGGTCGCAGGCGCGCATCGAACTGTACGAGAACGTCATCGCCGAGAACCGCAAGATCCTCTCGTTCGACCCGTCCGGTGACGGATCGATGGTCGAGCTGGTCGGCGACATCGACGCCGGCACCCGCAACGTCGCCGTGTTCGTCCCGGGCACCTTCTCCGAGCTGGCCAACTTCGAGCGGTACCGCGACGCGGCGGCCGGTTTCGTCGACGCCGCCCCCCGGCGGGACCTGGCCATGGTCACCTGGATGGACGGCGACCTGCCCTCCAACCTGTTCCCGCAGGCCCCGTCGGCCAGCTACGCCGACAACCTCGGGCCCCGGCTCGCCGACTTCTCCCGTGAGCTGCGTGCCGAGATCGCCGGCTCCGCCGCGGCCGGCAACGACGTGCAGGTCACCTTCGCCGGCCACTCGTACGGCGGCGCCGTGGTCGGCACCGCCGAGCAGCACGGGTTGGACGCCGACCGGGTCCTGCACATCGAGTCGGCGGGCATGGGTCACCGCGTGGACGGCCCGGAGGACCTGCGCCCGGCCCAGCCCGATGTGCAGCGCTACTCGATGACCGCCCCGGGCGACCCGATCGCCTGGGTCCGGGACATCAACATCTTCAACTGGGGGCACGGGGCCGACCCCGACGAGTTCCCCGGTGTGGTCCGGCTGGAGACCGGCAACTACCCCGACGGTCGACCGCTGGAGGGCACCTCCGCGCACTCCGACGTGCTGACCTACCACAGTGACGCGTGGTGGAACATGTACCAGGTGTTCACCGGCGGCCCGGTGGTGACGGTACCGTCGACGCCATGACCAGCCCGATCGACTACGAGCCGCTGGCCGCCGTGGCGGGGCCGCTGCGGGCCGTGCTGCACGCGGTCGCCGCGCGGTTCGGTGCCGACGTCCGGATCAGCCGCGACGAGCAGCTCGACTGCGACCCGTTCCGGCCGGCCGGCGTACCGAGCGAGTCGGTGCGCTGGGAGTACAACCTCCGGGTTCCCGTCCCGCCCGGCGCCGTCGAGATCCTGTTGACCGAGGTGGTGCCGGAGCTGAGCGCGGACGGTTGGCGAGCCACCGACCGCAGCGGCGATTCCGAGGTCGCCTACCAGTTCCAGCGGGACGGGGCGAACCTCGGCGTACACATCTCCCGGGACGGCACCGGCGAGGTGGTGGTGGGCGGCTCCAGCCGCTGCGTACCGACCGAGATGCCGTAGCGGCCAGCCGCACCACGGGTGGGGCCGGTCAGCCGCCGGGACGCCAACCGCGGGCCCGGCCTCGACGCGCCACGGCCGTACCGATCCCGAGCAGCAGCGCCGCCCCGAGTCCCGCCGACGCCAGCGGCAGCACCGACGGGTCCACACGGGAACCGGGGTTCGCACGGGCCGCGGCGACCGGCTGCGCGCTCGCGCCCACGGGTCCCGGCGGATCCTCGACGCCCTCTGCGGCCACCGCCCGGTACGGATCCACCATTCCCCAGCCGAGCTGCGGGTGGTGCCCGTCAACCGCGGTTCGCTGCGCGGTCGACTCGATCCGCCGCACCACCTCGGCGGCGCTGAGTTCCGGCCGGTAGGACCGCAGCAGCGCCGCCGTGCCCGCCACGTACGCCGCCGCGTAGGCCGGATCGTCGACCGTGGGCGAGTGTCCCAGCCGACCGGCCGCTCCGGCGGAGAGGCTCACCAGTTGTCTTCCCGGGGCGGCCACCCCGATGTGGTCACCGGATTCGGTAGAGGCCACCGCGCCGTCCGGCCCGAAGGCACCGACCGCCAGCACCCCGGGCAGGGCGGTCGGGTAGCTGGTCGCACCCTGGTTCCGCGCGCCGGAAGCGGCCGGCGACACCACCACGATGTCGGCCGCGATCGCCCGTGCGGTGGCGTCCCGCAGCTGGGCGCTGTTCCTGGTCGCCGGCAGTACCACGTAGATCACTCGGGCGCGGGCGGTGACGGCGAAGTCGATGGCGGCGGCGAGCCGGCCGGGGTCGACGTTCCCGTCTCCCTGTCTGGTGGTCTGGGTGTAGCGAACCGGGAGCACGGACACGCCGGGAGCCAGACCGGCGAAGGTGGTCTTGTCGTGTGGCCGGGCGGCGATCAGGCCGGCGGCGAAGGTACCTCGGCCGTCACAGTCGTCGGTGGCCCCGGAGCGGTTGGCCAGGACGTCCCGACCTTCCTCGACCTGGCCTGGGCGAAACTGTGCGTTACGGGCGTCGACGCCAGTGCCGAGCACCGCGGTCCGCACCCCGGAACCCGTGCTCAGTGGCCACACCCGGCGCGGCCCGAGCAGTTCCATCGCCCACGGGGTGCCGGCGGTGTGCACTCCCACCGGGCTGGCGCAGCCGGCCGGTGCCGCATGGCTGGCCGGCGGGGCTACCGGCAGCGCCCCGACCAGCGCGCCGACGACGCCCGCCAGCGCGCCGAGAGCGGGTCGCGGGCCAGCCGGCCGGGCTGCCGTGCCGACGCCGCGCCTGGGACGGCCCCGCCGGATCATGCCGGCACCCGCAGGGTTACCCGGGTGCCGCGGCCGGGCCAGGACTCCACGGTCGCTTTGCCGCCGACCTCGCGCATCCGGGCCACGATCGACTCCCGGATGCCGAACCCGGGTCGGCCGGCGACGTCGAAGCCACAGCCGTGGTCACGGACCACCACGACCAGGCCGCTGCTCTCCTCGTCGGCGCGGACCACCGCGTCACCGGTCCCGGCGTGCTTTGCCACGTTGCCCAGCGCCTCCCGCACCCCACCGAGGACCGCGTCCCGGTACGGGCCGGACATCCGGCTGCCGGCGCCGGCGGCCACCGCCAACTCCACCCGCAGCCCGCGTCCCGCGAGTTCCTCCACCAGTTCGGCCAACCCGTCGGCGAGCGGGTTGTCTCTGCCGCCACCGGGGTCGTCGAGCGTCCTCCGCAGCCGAGCGGCCTGGACCCGGGCGGTGGCCCGCACCTGGGCGAGCTGCACCGCTGACGCCGTCTCATCCGCCGCGCTGTGCAGGGCGATCGCCTCCAGGGTCTGCAACACCGTGTCGTGCAGCGACCGCAGCCACCGGGCCTGCTCGGCCTCCCGACCGGCTTGGATCCCGTACGACATGGTCAGGTGCAGACTCAGCCCACAGATCACGAGCGCCGCCAACGCGACCACCACCGCCAATCCGAGCCACCCGGCCCGGCCGGCGACCGTTCCGCTGTCCACGGCAGCGCCGAACGCGACCGTCGCCAACTGGACCGGCATCGACAGCAGCACCGCGAGCACGCCACCGACCAGCCCGTACGCGCCGGTCACCAGGACCACGGCGCCGGCCAGGTACGACCAGAACACCTCGGTGTGGGGCACCACCGCACTTCCCACCACGTGCACCCCGTACGCCACGGCGAGGTCGACCAGCACGGCCCCGCGTACGCGTTCGAGGTCCACCGTAGACCGCCGGTGGACCGTGACGATCGCCGCGACGTTGGCGGCCAGCAGCAGAGCCGCAATCGGCAGCAGAGCAACCAGTGCCACCGGCTCCCCGCGCACCGCGAGCAGGCCCATGGCGACGGGCAGGACGCACACCCGGTATGCCAGAGCACCGAGCAGCAGGCAACGCGAGGTCTGGCGATGCAGCACGGCAGCGGCGGTGCCGTCGACCGGGCCGGAACCCTCCGCGACGGCCGCCGGCATCCACATCGGAGGCCGGCGCGAAAATGCGACCCCGGCCACGGCGGCGCGGGTCAGCAGTGTGAACACCATGGCCGGCATGGCGACACTGTCGACTGTCACGGACCCTCCCGCGCTGCGCCGACCAATGCCCACGTGTCAGCTCCTTGTCCACATCACGGACCGCGCGTCGCGACTGGCCCACGAGGATCATGGCCAGTTTTCCCGACATTTGACCTTCGAAGCAAGAGCCGGCCCCGCATTGATCCGGGCCGACGCCGAATGGCGCCCGGCCCTGCGACGGTCATCGCGCTGTGGCCCGCCCCCCGGTGGGAGTCGCTCGCCTCTACAGCGATGATCCACAGAAATCCGTCGAAAACCCGGGGAACGTTGGTGGACACCGCACCAGGGCTGGCACAGCGGAGGGCTGCCCACAGCACGAGAGGTGTCTTCTCGCTGGAGAGCGTGCAGCTGATCGCCCACGAGGTGCGTCACCATCCGCCGTCGAAGAAGGCCAGGAGTGCCGGCGCCGGGTCCGCTGCGGTGGTCGTGTTCGCCACAACGACAACGATCACGACCAGCGACAACAACGCCGAGAGAGCACCGAAGGACCCCAACACGCGCCTCGTTCGCCTGTCGGACGGCGCTGTTCTCGCAACCCTCTTCCACAACCCCACGCTCGTGCCGACGAGGACGACCGCCACGATCGCAGCAACCACGGCCATCGCCACGTGATATCGGGAGAAGTCGCTGATCATCACCTCGAGGGCCGGCGGGGTCTGGTCACCCGCGCTCAGGGAATCCGCCAGTCGCTGCCTGACCTGATCGAGCGTGTCGGCGAGCTCTCCGTCGGTTTCGCCGGCCGTCAACATCGGCAACAGCGAGGCGTAGGGCGCTACCGCACCCTGCACGTTGGCCATCACCATCGCCAACGAGAACAGCGCGAGCATCGTGACAAGAACGCCGCCCGACGTGAGGGCGGCCCTCCTTCCCGCCCCGATACCGCCGGCCCTCAGGAATGCCTTCCAGAGAAGAAGGCCGAGTGCGACGAGCACGATCAGCAAGATCGCAGCGATCACGGCCTTGGCCAGGTGGTAACGGAACCAGTAATCGACAACCCTCTGCATTCCCGGGGAGAAAGCCCGGTCGCCGGACTGCCAATACTTGACGAATTCTTCGCCCAGGGCCTCGACGAGGTCGCGCCTTCCGACGAAGCCGCCGCCCGACCCGCTCGCCGCCAGCGTGCGCGGGGCGACGACGAAGGCGGCGGCGAGGGCCACAGCGAGGGCGACGAGCATGACGAGGATGCGACCGGAGACGCCTGCGGATCGCGACGGGGCTACGGGACTGCGCAAGGAGATTCCTTCGGCTCGGTCGAGTGTGTGTAGACGGTCCGGCCGCAGCCAGGAGGGCCGCCGCCACCATGAGGCGGTTACCGGGTCGGCGGCGAGCAGATCGTGTTCGGGATCGTTCGTGCGCGCCGGTGGGTTGTGATGCTGTCGTTCATTCCGATCACCATCCCGCACCGGCGGACGCCCGGTCACGGGGGTGCGCCGGACACTTGGAGGTGGGGCCTGCCCCACCTCTCGGGGCAGGGCGGGCGCAGAGAGGCGGCCGCGGCAAGCGTCGGCCCCGCAGGCCACGCTCGGTCAACCTGGCGTACGGCGCGCGGTGTGATGGCCGGCGCATCCCCGCTGATCGCGCTCGTCGGCCTGGGCATCGGCGCGACCATCCGGCACGCCGTGGGCGCCATCCGCGCCATGGTCGGCGTGCTGTTCGTGTTGCCGCTGCTCTCCGTTCCGGCACGCCCGCGATCCTGCTGCGCACGTATACGATGGACGCGCTAGCGGCCGGGGTTCGGCTCTCACCCGCCGTGATGCCTGAACCGCCACGGCAGCACCACGATGTCAGAACCGCTGCGCCAGAACAGGGAACAATGGGGCATGAACACGGTCCAGCGGGCCGGGCGACGAGTTACCGCCAGCGCACGTCCACATCGGCGCTGTGCATCCTGGTCTTCGAGGACCACAGCCGGACCGGCACCGGGTCACCTCCACCGGGCAGATGGTCGACCTGAAGGCGGATCGGCGTGCGCGCGACGGTGGGGAATCCGCCGTCGTGGTCGGTCCAGGCCGAGCGGTGGCGAGCCGCGGGCGTCGGTGGCGGTCGGGCGTCAGGTTCGTCTTCCGTACGGGGCGTCGCACGCTCGTGGAGTCGCTGTACCTGCTCACCGCGCCGGTGACCGCCGCGGCTGGCCTGTTGCTGGTGCTCACTGGTCTGTGTGTCGGAGCGGTCGGTCTGCTGCTGCCGGGCCGGTCGCCGGTCGTGGCCGGCGGTTTGGCGCTGGTGCGGTGGTTCGCCGACGTGGAACGGTGGCGGATCGCCAAGGTGCGTCCCCCGGCCGTCGGCGTGGGGGGTGTGGGCCAGCGGCGGAGACCGAAGGAGACAGCCGCGTCCGGCCCGGGGCTGTGGCTCGGCGTGGCGCACGCGGTGGCGGTGCTCCCTGTCGCCCTGGTCACCTCGGTGGTGACGGTGCTGTGGTGGTTCGTCGGACTCGGCGCCGGCACGTCCGCCCTGCGCAGCCCCTACTCCTCCGCGGGACCGATGCGGCCCACGACCCTGACCGTGGGCAGCCCCCGGTCCCACATCGCCGTGACCCTGGGCCTGACGTCGCCGACCGAGCGGCTCGCCTTCGGGACCGCAGTCGGCCTGCTGTTGCTGTTCACCCTGCCGCTGGTGACCCGGGCGTGCGTCGCCGCCCAGGCCGGGCTGGGGCAGGCGCTGCTGTCCGACGCGTCCGCGGTGCACCGCAGGATCAGCGGACTGGAGCGGGAGCGGGACACCGCCCGCGCGCGGCCCGTCGCCGCGGTGACCGCCGAGGCGACCGCGCTGCGCCGGCTCGAACGCGACATCCACGACGGGCCCCAGCAGCGGCTGGTCCGCCTGGCGATGGAACTGGGTCGCGCCCAGCACCACCTCGACAGCAGGCCGGAGGCCGTCCGCGCGGCGCTCGCCGACGCGATCGTCCAGACCGAGGAGGCGCTGGACGAGCTACGGGCCCTGTCGCGTGGCATCGCCCCGCCGATCCTCGTCGACCGCGGTCTGCGTGCGGCGCTCACCGCCCTGGCCGCGCGCTCGACCGTACCGGTCGAACTCGATGCCGACCCCCTGAACGACCGGCTGGCCGCTGCGGTCGAGACGGCCGCGTACTTCGTGATCGCCGAGGCCCTGACCAACGTCGCCAAGCACAGCCGCGCCGACCGGTGTGCGATCGGGCTGCGCCACCGTGAGGGAACCTTGCGGGTCTGGGTGACGGACGACGGGGTGGGCGGCGCCGCGCTGGACAAGGGACACGGGCTGCGCGGGTTGGAAGACCGGCTGCACGCGGTCGGCGGCCGGCTGTGGGTCACCAGTCCCTACGGCGGCCCGACGACGATCACCGCGGAACTGCCGTGCTGCTGAACCCGCACGAACCACCGCCGGACCGCGCGGCCCGCGGTCCGCTGCGGATCGTCCTGGCCGACGACGCGGTACTGCTGCGCGAGGGCCTGGTCCGCCTGCTCGCCGAGGACGGTCACCAGGTGGTGGCCGCGATCGGTGACGGCCCGGCCCTGGTCGAGGCGGTGCTCAGACACCGCCCGGACGTGTCGATCGTCGATGTGCGGATGCCGCCGACCTACACGGACGAGGGCTTGCGCGCGGCGATCACCGCCCGCTCGCAGTTGCCCGGCGCCCCCATGCTGGTGCTCAGCCAGTATGTGGAGGCGTCCTACGCCGGCGATCTGCTCGCGGACGGCTCCGGCGCGGTCGGGTACCTGCTGAAGAACCGGGTCGCCAGGGTCGGGGAGTTTCTGGACGCCCTGCATCGCGTCGCCCGCGGCGCGACGGTGCTCGACCCGCAGGTCGTCGCGCAGTTGCTGGCCGGGCAGCGCCGGGACGACGCCCTGGGGGCGCTGACCACGCGTGAACGGCAACTCCTGGCGCTGATGGCCGAAGGTCATTCCAACACGGCCATCGCCGAGCGGCTGGTGGTCACCGCCAGCACGGTGGAAAAGCACATCGGCAACGTCTTCGCCAAGCTCGGCCTGCCGCCTGACGACGCCCGGCACCGTCGGGTGCTCGCTGTCCTCGCCTACCTCAGGGCATGACGGCGGCCCGGCCGGGCCCGCGAGCGTCCCGGCGCCCTCAGAGCGTGCTGCGGTACGGCGGCATGAACCGCAGTCGGGGCATCTGGTCAGCGAGCACTCCCCCGTCGACGACCAGGTGGGTGCCGTTGATGTAACGACCGGCCTCGGAGGCGAGCAACAGGAGCGCGCCGACGCAGTCGGCCGGCGTGCCGTAGCCGCCGCGCAGGGGGATCCGCTCCTCCCAGGCGGCCTCGAACGCCTGCCGGTCCAGGGAGAACTCACCGTCGATCGGGGTGGCGATCATCCCGGGAGCGATCGTGTTGGCGGTGATGCCGTGCGGCCCCAGTTCGGCGGCGAGCGACCGGGTGAGCAGCTCGACGGCGCCCTTGGAGGCGTTGTAGTGGGCCAGTCCGGCCTCCGCCATCAGCCCGTTCTTCGAGGAGACGTTGACGATGCGGCCGGCCACCCCGTCGGCGATCATGTGCTCGGCGACGCGTTGCGCGAGGAAGAAGACGGCGTCCACGTTCACCCGCATCACCTCCCGCCAGTTGGCGACGGTGATCTCGTTGAAGTGTTCCAGCCGCGCCACGCCGGCGTTGTTGACCAGGACGTGCACCGGCCCGTGGGCGCGCCGCAGGTCGTCCACCCAGGGTGCGATCGCCTCGGTGTCGGCAAGGTCGAAGGCGTACGGATGGCAGGCGCGGCCGCGGTCGGTGATCGCGGCGGCGACCGCGCCGAGGTCGACGCCGGGCCGGTCGACGACCACGACGTCGGCGCCGGCGGCGGCGAGCCCGGTGGCGAAGGCCGCCCCGAGCCCGCGCGCCGCACCGGTCACCACGGCCAGCCGGCCGGACAGGTCGAAGGAGGGCGGGACGATGGTCATGCCAACCCCAGCAGGTCGAGCGACGGGCGGTCGATGAGCTGCTCGATCTGCTCGGTGTCGAGCGGGTCGAGGCCGGGGATGCCGGGCACCCGACCCACCGCCCGCAGCCCCTCGATCGAGGCGTCGACGGTGGTGAAGGGATAGTCGCTGCCGAACAGCAACTTGTGCCACACCCCGTAGTCCTGGACGAGCCGGAGGCTGTGCCAGAGCTGGAAGGGTCGGTAGTGCAGCGCGGAGACGTCGGCGTAGACGTGCCGGTGCTTGCGGACGACCGCGATGCACTCCCCCTCGTACGGGTGGCCGAGGTGGGCCAGCACCATCCGCAGCTCGGGGTGGCGGATCGCCACCTCGTCGAGGTGCACCGGCAGGGCGAAGCGCAGCGGTGCGGTGGAGACGAAGGTGGTCCCGGTGTGCACGAGCAGTGGCAGTCCGTGCCGGACGGCGTACGTGTACAGGTCGTCGTGGGCCGGGTCGGCGGGGTCGAACCCGGCGTACATCGGCATCAGCTTGATGCCGCGCAGGCCGAGGTCGCGGTGCCCGTGCTCCAGTTCGTCGCGCCAGCCGGGCTGGGTGGGGTCCAGGGCGAGGTAGCCGACGAGCCGGTCGGGCTGGGCGGCGACGTACGCGGCCACGGCGGCGTCGTCGACCCACAGCCCGGAGCGGCGGGCCTTGCCGCCGACCACGATCGTCTTCGTGTCCTCCGGTGCGGTGGCCGCGTACTCCGACCACCGCACCGTCAGGTCGACCTCGCCGCCGTGCGCCCGGGCCGCCTCGGCGGCGAACGGGTCGCCGACGTGGTCCGGGCAGTCGAACAGGTGCGAGTGCACGTCGACGATCATCGGCGGTCCCGTTTCTCCCAACCCTCGGCGAACATGTTCCAGAAGCCGTGGCTCGGCGGGTGCTCGACGAACACCTCGTCGACCAGCTCGACGCCGAGGCCGGGCGCGGTGGGCAGGTCGATGTGCCCGTCGACCACGGGCAGGGCACCGCGCACGGCGTCGAAGACGTACTCCTCCAACAGGCCGTCGAACGTCTCGAGGATCTTGAAGTTCGGCATCCCGAGGACGGCGTGCACCGAGGCGGTGGTGCACAGCGGCGAGTTGGAGTTGTGCGGGGCGACCACCATGGCGTGCTGGTCGGCGATGGCGGCGAGCTTGCGCACCTCGGTGAACCCGCCGGCCATGGACAGGTCGGGTTGGATGATGTCGACCGCGTTGGTGGCGAACAGCCGGGCGTACTCGTAACGGTTGTGGAAGTGCTCGCCGCCGGAGATCGGCATGGTGGCGCGGGCGCGCAGCTCGGCGTACCGCTCGATGTGGGTCCACGGCAGCGGTTCCTCGAACCAGCCGAGGTCGAACGGCTCCAGCTCCCGGACGAGCCGGGCGGCGGTGTGCATGGCGAAACGGGCGTGGCCCTCGACGAACAGCTCGGTCTCGGGCCCGACGGCCTCGCGGACGGCGGCGACGATGTCGACCGATCGGCGCAGCTCGGCGCGGGACAGCTCGCCGAGACCGGCGCCGAACGGGTCGAACTTCAGCGCGGTGTACCCCTTGGCGACGGTGGCGACGGCCCGTTCGGCGAAGGCGGCGGGCTCCCGGTCGCCGGTGTACCAGCCGTTGGCGTAGACCCGGACGCGGTCGCGACAGGCCCCGCCGGTCAGCCGGTACGCGGGCACGCCGAGGGCCTTGCCCATGATGTCGTAGAGGGCCTGGTCGACGCCGGAGACGACGATCCCGCCGACGTCGCCGCCGCGCAGGAAGTCGCCCTGGTACATGCGCAGCCAGATCTCCTCGACGTCGAACGGGTCGGCGCCGATCAGGTGCCGCCCGGCCATCGCCTCGGCGAGCTGGCAGGTCTCCCGGGCCCGGTACGGGTGGGTGATCTCGCCGACGCCGGAGAGCCCGGCGTCGGTGTGCACCCGTACGTAGGAGAAGTCGCGCCAGGCGGTGCCGAGGGTGAGCGTCTCCACCCGGCTGATCCGCCCGGCCGGGCCGACCGGGCGTGTCTTGTCGACGGTCAGCATCACCGCCGCCCTCCCCCGGTGGGGGTCGCGCCGCCCATGGTGGCGGTGCCGGCCAGCTCGGTCACCCCGCCGGCGGCGAGGGTGTCGCGGACGGCCGCCCGGGTGGCGTCGACGAGGTGGTCGATGTCGGCGTCGGTGTGGGCGTACGAGATGTGGTTGCGCTTGAGGTTCAGCGGCAGCTCGAAGATGCCGTGCTCGGGCATCCGCCGACGGTAGCCGATGAACATGCCGGCATCGTTGCGCAGCAGGTCGTCGTAGCTGCGCGGTGCCGGGCCGGCCATGAAGTACGTCACGAAGACGGAGCCGTGGCCGGTGACCACGGCGGGGACGCCGAGGTCGGCGAGGACCTCGGTGATGCCGGCGCGGGCCCGCTCGCCGAGCCGGTAGACGTGCTCGTGCACGGGCTCGGCGCGCAGCTTGCCGAGGGTGGCGATGGCGGCGGCGACCACGGCCGGGTGGCCGTTGTAGGTGCCGGCGAAGAACGCGGGCGCGCCGGGGTGGGTGCTGAACATGTCCATCAGGTCGGCCCGGCCGCCCAGGGCGCCGATCGGGTAGCCGTTGGCGATGGCCTTGCCGAGGGTGGTCAGGTCCGGGGTGACACCGCTGATCTTCTGCCAGCCGCCGAGGTCGTGCCGGAAGCCGGTGATCACCTCGTCGAAGACGAGCACGCTGCCGGCCCGGGTGCACTCCTCGCGCAGGGTGCGCAGGAACTCCTGGTCGGGCAGGAGGCAGCCGACGTTGTGCGGCACCGGCTCGACGATGACGGCGGCGATGTCGTCGCCGTGCGCGGCGAAGGCGGCCCGGACGGCGGCCACGTCGTTGAAGCGCAGCACGAGGGTGGCGTCGAGGACCTCGGGCAGGATGCCGGTGGAGATCGGGTCGGCCACGCCCACCTTGTCCGGGGCGGAGATGACGTTGAGGCTGACCGAGTCGTGCCAGCCGTGGTAGCAGCCCTGGAACTTGACCACCAGGCGCCGGCCGGTGGCGGCGCGGGCGACCCGCAGGGCGTGGAAGGTGGCCTCGCTGCCGGTGCTGGTCAGCAGCACCTTCTCGATGCTGGGCACCAGCTCGGCGAGGGTCTCGGCGAGCTGGACCTCCCCGTCGGTGACGGCCACGCCGCACAGGTCCAGCCGCCTGCCGGCCTCGGTGACGGCGGCGTTGACGTCGGGGTCGTTGTGACCGAGCAGTGGTGGCCCGAAGGCCGCGTGGTAGTCGGTGTACTGGCGTCCGTCGGCGTCCCAGAAGTGCGCTCCGGAGGCCCGGGCGATCACCAGCTCGGTGAGGCCGGGGATGCTGCGCTGTCCACTGTTGACGCCGCCGGGGATGACCCGGCGCGCCCGCTCGGCGAGCGTGGCGCCGGTCGGGGCCGATCGTGAATTCACACCTTCTCCTCATCGGTGCGGCGCGGCGACCCAGCCCGGTCGCGGTGCCGCGGGGTGTCCGCCGCAGGAGGAACATTTCGAAGTTTCGGAACACTGTTCGGCATTGCCAAACGATGTTCGGCATACTAAGCACGCTCGTTCGCCTCGGTCAACACGCCGGGATGCCAAATCTCGAACAGCTTTGTTACCCTGTTCGGCCTTGGCGAACAGTTCGGCTTCCCCCTGCCCGAAAGAAGGACCATGACCACCACCGAAGACGGGGACAGCTCCCGCTACCTGGTGCGCAGCGTCAGTCGCGCGGCCGAGGTGCTGGAGGCGTTGTCCGCCGCCACCCCCGGCGAGGGGCTCAGCGTCACCGACGTCGCCCGCGTCTGCGGCCTGTCCAAGAGCGCCGCGTTCGCCACCCTGCACACCCTGTGCCACCACGGCCTGGCCGCCGACGACGGCGAGGGGATGAACCGGCGCTACCGGCTCGGGATGTCCCTGGCGCGCCTCGGCGTCCGCGCCCAGGAGCAGCTCTCCCTGCGCGACATCGCCCGCCCGGTGCTGGCCCGGCTGACCCGCGACACCGGGCTCAGCTCCCGGCTGGCCGTCCCCGAGGGGGCGCACGCGGTCGTCGTCGACCAGGTCAGCAACGGCGAACGGATCCAGATCGAGCTGCGGATGGGCACGCGCGAGCTGCCGCACTGCACCGGGCTGGGCAAGGCCCTGCTGGCCGAGATGACCCCGCCGCAGGTCGCCGAGCTGATCGGCCGCGTCGGGCTGCCCCGACGCACCGACCACACCATCTGCGACCTGGACTCCCTGCTGGCCCACCTGGCCGACGTCCGCCGCGCCGGGTACGCCCTCGACGACGAGGAGGACGCCGAGGGGGTGTTCTGCATCGGCAGCGCCCTGCGCGACCACACCGGCGCGTGCTGCGGAGCCATCAGCGTGACCGGGCTGAAGCTCGGCCTACCCAGCTGGCGATACCAGGAGCTGGGACGACTGGTGCGCCAGGCCGCCGACGCCATCTCCGTCCGGCTCGGCCACGTCCCGGCGGAACAGACCCCTTGACAGCGGGTTCACCTGCTGTTTAACGTTCCGCCAGCGTCGCGGCCCGACCGCGACCGTCTCGGGCGAACCAGCTGACTCCCGTCGTGCCGCAGCCCCGGCACCGGGCGTTCCGGTCAGCAGCTCCGCCGCCTGCGCGCCTCGCGCGTTTGCCCGACCTTCCCCCCGTCCTGTGGCGCCCCGCGGCGCCCACAGACCCCCAGCACCGCCGTCCGGCGCACCCGCCGGCCGGCGGGACCGCGAAGGTTGAGGCTCTCCATGGGTCTACTCGGCACGTCCGTTCCCACCCCCCACGACCAGGTCCTGCGCGTCGACACCGTCGCCGACCTGGCCGACCTCACCCCCGCCGCGCTGACGGCCCGCACGCTCGTACGGGTCGCCGGCTACCACACCCCCGGCGACGGCGGCGGCATGCTGCTGCGCTGGGACCCCACCAGCACCGCCGCCGGCAACGGCGGCACCGTGCACGACCCGTACCCGGGCGGGCGCGGCGACCGGCGCGGCCGATGGTCGGCCGTGCACGACGGGGTCGGCGACTTCCGGATGTTCGGGATCTTCGGCCGGGACACCCCCGCCGACGCCGCGCTGGACGCGATGGTCGCCGACCCGGCGATCCATCGGATCGAGGCCCACACCGACCTGCGCTTCGTCAAGCGACACACCTTCGGCCGAAGCGACATCGAGCTGGACTTCGGCGGTCACACGGTGCACACCGACGGCATCGAGCGCAACACCCACGACAACCCGTTCGGCGCGGTGCTCTACTTCCGGGGCGCGGTGACCGACACGACGATCACCCACACCCTCACCGAGACCGTCCCCGAGCTGACCGACGTGTTCCAGGTGCCCGACTCGGGGCGCTTCACCGTCGGCCAGTGGTGGACCGCCACCAGCAATGCCCTCACCGGCGCCGACGAGCGCGAACTGCAGAAGATGGTCCAGGTCACCCAGATCGTCGACGGCACCCACATCCGGGTGGGCTACCTCAACGGCTGGGCGCTGGAGCCCGGACGCACGATCACCTGGCGGCGGGTCGAACCGGTCCAGCGCGCCCACGTACGCAACATGGTCTTCCTCGGCCACGTCGCCTTCACCGGCGAGTACCCCGGGTCCGGGCCGGACGACCGCGAGTACAGCGGCTCCCACCCGGTCGCCTACGAGTACGCGGTGCGCTGCGACGTCTCCGGCATCGACGCCACCGGCACCTGGTGGCCGGTGATCATGCGCCGCTGGTGCACCCACTTCACCACCGCCGACTGCACCCTGAAGAACCCGCCGACCGTGATGTACGGCGGCGCCGGCTACCTCACCCAGCAGATCTACTGCCTGTACGGGCACGTCGTGGACTGCCGCAGCTCCAACGCCCGGCACCTCAACGACCTCACCGCCTCGGCGTACTGCACGGTGGAGAACTGCCACGGCGACGGCGACGACGCCGGGGGCAACCCGTTCACCACCCACGGCCAGTACGAGCACGACCTCGTCTTCACCGGCAACTCCGGCCTGATGGACATCGCCAACAGCGGTGGCCAGTGGGGCATCAGCGCCAAGCGGATCACCGTCCGCCGACACGTCTGCTCCTGGTTCGTCGCCGGCACCAAGATCACCGATCTGACCCTGGAGGACGTGCGGGTCGTCGCCCGCTCCACCTTCGACCCGGCCGGCACGCTCCAGGTCAACGCCGACGGCGCGCAGCTGCGCGGCTGCTCGGCGCGGACGCTGAGCATCGCCCAGCGCTCGACCCGTTCCCGCCGGCCCACGGTCATCGCCGACTGCGACTTCGACCAGCCCGCCGGCACGGTGATCGTGCAGACCCCGGTGAGCAACCCGGTGCACTTCGTCCGAACCACCTTCCGCGGCCTGGACGGCGCGATCATGCGCGGCGCCGGCCCCGTCCACTTCACCGACTGCACCCTGACCGGGGCGCCGGGCGCGGCACCGCTGCTGATCGGCGCGGCCGAGGTGGTGGTACGCGGCGGCACCCTGACCGACACCGGCATCGAGCTGTCGGCCGTCCGCGACCAGCGCCTCGTCGTCGACGGCGGTGCGGTGGTCACCGGCAGCAACGCCCGCCGGGCGCTGCTGACCCGGGCCGCCGGCACCGGCACGGTCCGGATCGAGCTGGGCGACTACCGCAGCGCGGCGGCCGACGCGGAGACCGCGCACGTGCGCATCGACACCGGCGTCAACCGGTACCGGGCCGTCGGCGCCCGCTTCTCCGGCGGGCGGCTGGCGCTCGCCGACGCGGCCTTCGGCGCCGCCTCCACCCTGCTGCACACCGGGTGCGTCGAGGAGGGGGTCGCCCGCGAACTGCCCGCCGACTCCGCCCGCGTCGCCACCGGCGACAACCTCACCCTCTGATCGCCTCGCCCCCCTGGAAGAGGAGACACCCCCATGGACCGTTCCGAACCGACCTCCCGCCGCACCCTGCTGCGCGCCACCGGGGTCGGCGGGCTCGCCCTCGCCGGCGCCGCCCTCACCCCCGCCACCGCCGCGTCCGCCGCCCCCGAGTCCGACAGCACGGCGAACCCCCTGGCCCCCGGCCTCGACGCGGTCCTGCACGTCGGCACCGTCGCCGCCCTGCTCAGCCTGAGTCCCGGCACCCTGCACGACGGGCGGGTCGTACACGTCGACGGGCACTACGCCGCCGGCGACGGCGGCGCCCGTTTCGTCCGCTGGAACGCGGCCAGCACCGCCGCGGGCAACGGCGGCACCGTGCTCGACCCGCACGGCGACCGGCCCGGCCCCGGCCGCTGGCTCCAGCTGCACGACGGCGTCGTCGAGTTCCGGCACTTCGGCATCTTCGACGCGAAGACCCCCGCCGACGCCGCGCTGGACGCCATGGTGAACGACCCGTCGGTGCACCGCATCGAGGCCCACTCCGACCTGCACTTCGTCAAGCGGCACCGGTTCACCCGCAGCGACCTCGTGCTCGACTTCGGCGGGCACACCATGTCCACCGACGGAATCGAGGACGCCGGCCGCGACGACCCGTTCGCCGCCGTGCTGTTCTTCCGTGGCACGGTCACCGACGACGTGCGCACCCACACCCTGACCGAGCCGGTCCGGGAGGGTTGGGACTCCTTCCAGGTCGCCGACTCCGGCGCGTTCGCCGTCGGCCAGTGGTACGCCGTCGAGGTCAACCAGCTCGCCGGCCGCTGGGAGAAGGAGCTGCAGAAGCTCGTCCAGGTCACCCAGATCGTCGACGGCACCCACATCCGGGTCAACTACAAGAACGGCTGGGAGCTGGCCCCCGGACGCACCCTCACCTGGACCCGGGTCGAGCCGGTCAGCCGGGTCCACGTACGCGACCTGGTGTTCACCGGCAACGGCGGCGACCAGTACACCGGCTCCCACCCGATCGCCTACGAGTACGCCGTGCACTGCGACGTCGCCGACGTCGACGCCACCGGCACGTTCTGGCCGGTGATCATGCGCCGCTGGTGCACGTACTTCCACACCACCCGGTGCACCCTGACGAACCCCACCTCGGTCACCTGGGGCGGCGCGGGCTACCTGACCCAGCAGATCTACTGCCTGTACGGGCACGTCGAGGACTGCCGCACCTCCAACGCCCGGCACCTCAACGACTGGACCGCCTCGGCGTACTGCTACGTCACCAACTGTCACGGCGACGGCGACGACCAGGGTCCCTTCGTCACCCACGGCCAGTACGAGCACGACCTCGTCTACACCGGCAACTCCGGGCTGATGACCTTCGCCAACTCCGGCGCGGCCTGGGGCTCGGCGGCCAAGCGGATCACCGTGCGCAAGCACGTCTGCTCCTGGTTCGTGGCCCGGGTGAAGGTCACCGACCTGACCCTGGAGGACGTGCAGGTCATCCGCAAGGCCGGGCTGGCCGGCTCCGGGATGATGTGGGTCAACGCCGACGGCGTGCAACTGCGCGGCTGCTCCGCCGACGACACGCTGATCATCTCCCAGCAGTCCACCCGGTCGCAGCGGCCGAACGTCATCGAGGGCTGCTCCTTCACCCTCGCCACCGCCGGCACGGACGTGGTGCAGGCCAGCGTCACCACCCCGGTGCACCTGGTCCGCACCACGCTCCGGGGGGTCAACGGCCACACCTTCAGCGGCACCGGGCGGCTGCACCTGACCGACGTGACGTTCGTCGGCGCCCCCGACGCCGCGCCGGTCACCGTGAAGTCCGCCGACCTGCGCGTCTCCGGCGGCACGTTCACCGACACCGGCATCCGCCTCGCCGGCGCCGCCGACCAGCGGATCAGCGTCGGATCCGGGGCACTGTTCACCGGAACGAACGCGGCGAAGGCGCTGCTGTCCCGCGCCGCGGCCACCGGCGTCGTGCGGTGGGAACTGGGCGGCTACCGCAGCAGCACCGTCGACGCCGGCACCGCCCACGTCAGCGTCGACGCCGGCACCAACCGGTACTCCGCCGTCGGGGCGCAGTTCACCGGCGGGAAGCTGCGGCTGGCCGACGCCGGCTTCGGCGAGGGGTCGTACCTGCACCACACCGGGTGCGTCGAGGAGGGCGTGGCCCGGGAGCTGCCCGCCGCCTCGCCCCGGGTGCGTGACGCCGGAAACCTGACGGTCTGAGCGCGGCGACGGCGAGCGAGAGAGAAGGCGAGAAACAGGTGGAACAGCAGGACCGGCCGGTGCGGGTGGCGCTGGTGGGCGCCGGGAACCGGGGACAGACGTACGCCCGGTGGGTGGCCGCCAACCCCGCACGCGCGCGGCTCGTCGCGGTCGCCGACCCGCGCCCCCACCAGCGGGGGCTGATCACCGCCGCGCACCCCGGCGCGGCGGCGTACGCCGACTGGCGGGACCTGCTGGCGGCGGACGCGCCGGCCGACGCGGTCGTCGTGGCCACCCAGGACCGGATGCACGTGGAGCCGGCCGTCGCGTTCGCCAAGGCGGGCCGGCACCTGCTGGTGGAGAAACCGCTCGCGCCGACGGCGGACCAGTGCCGGGAGATCGTCGACGCGGTCCGCGCCACCGGGGTGCTGTTCGCCGTCTGCCACGTGCTGCGCTACACCCCCTACACCGACCTGGTGAAGCGGGTGGTCGACAGCGGGGTGCTGGGCGAGATCGTCAGCGTCCAGCACCTCGAACCGGTCGGCTGGTGGCACTACGCCCACTCCTACGTACGCGGCCCGTGGCGGCGGGAGGACCTGGCCACCCCGATGCTGCTGGCCAAGTCCAGCCACGACCTGGACTGGCTCGGCTACGTCACCGGCCGGCGCATCGAACGCGTCGCCAGCTTCGGCGGGCTGCGCCACTTCCGGCCCGACCAGGCCCCGGCCGGCGCCGCGCAGCGGTGCCTGGACTGCCCGGTCGAGCCGGACTGCCCGTACTCGGCGCCGAAGCTGTACCTGCCGGTGCTGCGCGAGCACGGGCCGATCTGGCCGGTCAGCGTGGTCACCGACGGCACCGACGAGGCCGCGCTGGTCGAGGCGCTGCGCACCGGCCCATACGGGCGCTGCGTCTACGCCGGCGACAACGACGTCGTCGACCACCAGGTCGTGGCGATGGAGCTGACCGGCGGGGTCACCGCCACCTTCACCATGGCCGCCTTCACCGAACAGACCCACCGCCAGACCCAGCTGTTCGGCACCCACGGCTCGCTCTCCGGCGACGGCGAGCGGGTCCGGGTGCACGACTTCCGCACCGACCGGATCGAGGTCCTCGACGCCGGCACGGTCGGCGGGTCCACCGCCGCCGACGACCACGGCGGCGGCGACACCGGGCTGATGGACGCCTTCGTCCGCGCCGTCGCCACCGGCGACGGCCGACACATCCGGTCCGGACTGGACGAGACCCTCGCCAGCCACCTCGCGGTCTTCGCCGCCGAGGCGGCCCGGCACACCGGCACGGTCGTCACCGTGCCCGCGCAGTGAACCCTTCAGAGAGGAACGGACAGATGCGAGTTCGCAGGTTCGCGCCGGTCGCGGTCGCCGCGCTGGCGGCCGGGCTGCTCACCGCGTGCGGCGGCGGGTCCGACGCCGGCGGCGACAAGCAGAACGTCACCATGTGGATCTACCCGGTGATCCCCGACGAGGCCACCCACCGGGGCTTCTGGGACAAGCAGGTCGCCGCGTTCGAGGCCGACCACCCGAACGTCGACGTGAAGGTCGAGATCTTCCCGTGGGCCAAGCGGGAGGAGTCGCTGACCACCGCGATCGCCGGCGGCAAGGGCCCCGACGTGGTCTACCTGATCCCCGACCAGCTCGGGAAGTTCGGCAAGATGATCGAACCGGTCGACGAGTACCTGCCGGCCGACGCGAAGGCCGACTACCTGGACAACCTCCGCGAGGCGGTCACCCAGGACGGCAAGATGCTCGGCGCGCCCATCCTGACCAGCGCCAACCCGCTGATGTGCAACGCGAAGGTGTTCGCCGTCGCCGGCGTCACCGAGTACCCGAAGACCTGGGCGGACCTGCTCGCCATCGCGCCGACGTTCAAGGCCAAGGGCTTCGACGTGACCAACTACTACGCCGACCCGAACGCCACCCTGAACCAGTCCTTCTACCCCCTGCTGTGGCAGGCCGGCGGTGACGTGTTCGGCGCCGACGGCAAGTCGGTGGCGTTCGACGGCCCCGAGGGCGTCAAGGCGCTGACCTTCCTCAAGCAGCTCGTCGACGGCGGCTACGTGGAGAAGGACCTGCTCACCAACATCCCCGCCTTCGAGCAGACCAACGTCGCCAAGAACAAGGTGGCCTGCACCTGGCAGCACGTCCCGGCCGACGTCGAGACGTTCTGGGGCAAGGAGAACATCAAGATCTTCCCGCCGCTGACCGACGTCAAGAGCGTCGGCTACGGCGCCGTGGGCAGCCTGTCGATGCTCAAGGGCAGCAAGGCCAAGAAGGCCGCCGGCGAGTGGATCACCTTCGCCACCCAGCCGTCCGTGGCCACCGCGTACGACACGGCGGGCGGCTACTTCTCCACGAAGAAGTCCGCCGGCTCGCTCTACGCCCAGGACCCGGTCAACGGCGAGTTGGAGAAGACCCTGCCGAGCATGACCGTCGGCTCGCTGAACGAGAAGAGCCGCGAGGTGATGGGCGTGCTCGGCCCCGAGATCCAGGCCGCGCTGATCGGCAAGAAGACCCCCGAGCAGGCCCTCGCCGACGCGGCCAAGGCCGCCGACGCGCTGCTCTGACCCACACCGGCCCGCCGTCGCCGCGTCGCGGCGGCGGGCCGGGCACCACCAGACCGGCCACGTCGGCCGGTCCGTACCCGCGAAGAGGATGGCGAGATGGCCGTACCTGCTCAGCTGCCGGCCCGCAGGGCCCGGCGGGTGATCGCCCGGCGCGAGGCACGATGGGGTCTGCTCTTCGTCCTCCCCGCGTTCCTGCTGTTCCTGGCGTTCCGCTTCGGCCCGGCCATCGCCGGGCTGGTGCTCGGCTTCATGGAGTACACGATCGGCGGCGACGCCGAGTGGACCGGGCTGGACAACGCCCGCCACCTGGTCGACGACCCGGTGTTCTGGCAGTCGCTGCGGGTCACCGTCGCCTACACCCTGCTGTACGTGCCGCTGACCGTGGCCGTGTCGGTCGGGCTGGCGCTGCTGGTCCGGCGCGGCTTCCGCGGCGTCGGCTTCTTCCGGTCGGTGTTCTTCCTGCCGGTGGTCACCAGCCTGGTCCTCGTCGCCACCATCTTCTCCTGGGTGTTCTCCTCCGACGGCCCGTGGTCGCGGATCATGGGCTGGCTCGGCCTGCCCGACGACTCGTGGCTGGCCTCCAGCGCGCTGGTGGTGCCGGCGCTGGCGCTGGTCGGCGTGTGGTCACACTTCGGGTACGGCATGCTGATCGTGCTGGCCCGGCTCCAGGACCTGCCCCGCGAGCAGGAGGAGGCGGCGCTCACCGACGGCGCCGGCCCGTGGCAGCGGTTCCGCTGGATCGTGCTGCCGCAGCTCAAGCCGGTCCTGTTCTTCCTGCTGGTGATCGAGACCACCGCCTCCTTCCAGGTCTTCGACCTCGTGTACGCGATGACCGGCGGCGGCCCGGCCCGCGCCAGCTACACCCTCGTCATGGCCCTGTACGACCAGGGCTTCAAGTACTTCGACCTCGGCTACGCCAGCGCGATCGGGGTGGCCCTGTTCGTGATGACCCTGGTCGTCGCCCTGGTCCAGCGGCTGGCCCTCGGGAGGAACAAGTGACCGCCACGAGCACCGCCCCCACGCCCGCGCCCACCACGCCATCCCCGCCGGCGAGGCGACGGCGTCGGTCGTACCGGGCGTTGCAGCCCGGACCGGCCGGCACCGCGCTGCGGTACGTGCTGCTCGCCGTCGCCAGCGTGGTCACCCTGTTCCCGTTCTACGCGATGGTCGTGTTGAGCCTGAAGCCGACCGCTGCCGTCGAGTTCCCCGGCAGCCTGCTGCCCTGGCCGATCGACCTCGACGCGTACGCCACCGTGCTCGACTCGCGGGACATCCTGCGGTGGCTGCTGAACACCACGATCTACTCGGTGGTCAGCGTCGTCGCGGTGCTCCTGCTCGCCGCGATGGCCGGGTACGCGTTCGCGAAGAAGCGATTCCCCGGCCGGGAGACGATGTTCTGGTCGTTCCTGGCGATGGTGATGGTGCCCTACCACGTCACCCTCATCCCGACCTTCATCCTGATCGCGAAGGTCGGCGGGGTGGACACCTACTGGGGGCTGATCCTGCCGACGCTCGCGAACGCGCAGGCGGTCTTCCTCATGCGGCAGTTCATCCAGGGCCTGCCGGACGAACTGTTCGAGGCGGCACGCATCGACGGCGCGTCGGAGTGGCGGATGTTCGTGCAGATCGTGCTGCCGCTGTGCAAGCCGATCCTGGCCACCCTCGGCGTGTTCGTCTTCCTGTGGCACTGGAACGACCTGCTCTGGCCGCTGATCATCGGGCAGAGCGGGGACATGCGCACGCTCACCGTCGGCATCGCCTCCCTCCAGCAGGAGAACGTGCCGCTCAACGTCATGCTCGCCGGCTCGGTCGTCGCGTTCGTGCCGATCTTCGCCGCCTACCTCGTCGGCCAGCGGTACTTCACCGAGGGCGTCACGATGTCCGGAATCAAGGGATGAGAAGACCAGTGTTCAACAGTGAGTCCGAGTTGGAGGACCGGCTGGCCCGGCCGTCGGCGGCGCTCGTCGCCGACCTGGCCGGCGACTCCGGCGACCTGGTGGTGCTCGGCGCCGGGGGCAAGATGGGCCCGTCGCTGTGCCGGCTGGCCCGCCGGGGGCTCGACGCCGCCGGCCGCACCGGCGACCGGGTGTACGCGGTGTCGCGCTGGTCGGACCGGGCGGCGGCCGACGCGCTGGCCGCCGACGGGGTGGAGCCGGTGGCGTTCGACCTGCTGGGCGACGGCGACCTGGGCGGCCTGCCCGACGCCCGCGACGTGATCTTCATGGTGGGCGCGAAGTTCGGCACCGCCACCGCCCCCTACCTGGCCTGGATGGTCAACGCGGTCCTGCCCGCCGCGGTGGCCCGCCGCTACCCGGCCGCCCGGATCGCCGCGTTCTCCACCGGCAACGTCTACCCGATGGTGCCGGTGGCCTCCGGCGGCTGCGTGGAGACCGACCCGACCGGCCCGGTCGGCGACTACGCGATGAGCTGCCTCGGCCGCGAGCAGGTCTTCGCGCACGCCGCCGCGACCCGGGGCACCCCGGTCGCGGTGCTCCGGCTCAACTACGCCGTCGACCTGCGCTACGGGGTGCTCGCCGACATCGGGCAGGCGGTGCTGGCCGGCGACCCGGTCGACGTCACCACCGGCCACGTCAACGTGGTCTGGCAGGGCTACGCCAACGAGGTCGCCCTGCGGGCGCTGCGGCACGCCAGCGCCGACGTGTGCACCCTGAACCTGACCGGCCCGGAGACCGCGCCGGTGCGCCGGATCGCCGCCCGGTTCGGCGCGCGCCTGGGCAGGCCGGTGACGTACGCCGGCACCGAGGCGCCCACGGCGCTGCTCAACGACGCCACCCGCTGCCACGCGCTGTTCGGCTACCCGGACGTCCCGCTGGGCACCCTGGTCGACTGGCAGGCCGACTGGCTGGCCGCCGGGCTGCCGACCTCCGGCAAGCCCACCAAGTTCGCCGTCCGCGACGGGAGGTTCTGACCGTGTCCCTGGAACTGCTGCGCGAAGGCACCGTCATCCCGGCGCACCCGCTGGCGCTGACCGCCGACCGTCGCCTCGACGAGCGGCGGCAGCGAGCGCTGACCCGCTACTACCTGGCCGCCGGGGCGGGCGGACTCGCCGTCGGCGTGCACACCACCCAGTTCGCCGTCCGGGAGGCCGGACTGCTGCGGCCGGTGCTCGCCCTGGCCGCCGAGACCGTCGACGCCGAGGCCGGCCGGCCGGTGGTGAAGGTCGCCGGGGCGTGCGGCCCCACCGTCCAGGCCGTCGCCGAGGCCGAGCTGGCGGCCGGGCTGGGCTACCACGCCGTGCTGCTGTCCCCCGTCGTGCCGGGCGCCGACGAGGCGTACCTGCTCCAGCGGGCGCGCGCGGTCGGCGACGTGCTGCCGGTGATCGGCTTCTACCTCCAGCCGGCCATCGGCGGCCCGCGCCTGTCCCCGGCGTTCTGGCGGGCGTTCGCCGACCTGCCGTCGGTGGTCGCGGTGAAGCTGGCCCCGTTCGACAGGTACCGCACCCTGGAGGCGGTGCGCGGGATCGCCGCCGCCGACCGGGGCGCGGAGGTGGCTCTGTACACCGGCAACGACGACCACATCCTCGGCGACCTGCTCGGCGAGTTCGCCGGCCGCCGGTTCGTCGGCGGGTTGCTCGGCCAGTGGGCGGTGTGGACCCGCGCGGCGGTGGCGATGTTCGACCGGGTGCGGGCGGCCCGCTCGGGCGACGCGGCGGCGCTGGCGGAACTGACCGCCCGCGCGGCGGCGCTCACGGACGCGAACGCGGCGGTGTTCGACGCGGCGAACGACTTCGACGGCTGCATCGCCGGGGTCCACGAGGTGCTGCGCCGGCAGGGGCTGCTCGACGGGGTGTGGTGCCTCGACCCGGCCGAGGGGCTGTCACCCGGCCAGGCCGAGGAGCTGACCCGGGTGACCACCGCCTACCCGTGGCTGACGGACGACGACTTCGTCGCGGAGCGTCGCGATGACTGGCTCCGGTGAGCCCCCCGGGGCCGGCGCGGCCGGCAGGCCCGAGCCGCCGGACGACCGGCCCGTGACCACGCTCCCCGGCGGGCGCCGTCCGGTCACCGTGGTGTCCGTACCGGCCGCGCTGCGTGCCCAGTTCTTCCCCGACCGGGTCGGCGACCGGCTGACCACGGTCACCGACGCCACGCTGGTCGACGACCACGCGGCACTCACCCGCACCGACCTGGTGCCGCTGCTGGCCCGGGCCGAGGTGCTGGTGACCTCCTGGAGCGTTCCTCGGCTCGACGCGGCCCTGCTGGACCGCGCCCCCGTGCTCCGGCTGGTCGCGCACACCGGCGCGTCGGTCAAGCCGTTCGTGACCCCCGAGGTGTTCGCCCGCGGCATCACGGTCACCCAGGCGGGGCAGGGCATGGCCCGGTCGGTGGCCGAGGTCGCGCTCGCGTTCACCCTGGCCCTGCTGCACCAGACGCCCCGCTTCGACCACGCGCTGCGCGGCGGCACGAGCTGGAGCCGGGCGGAACAGGCGCCACCCCGGCACGAGATCCTCGGCTGCCCGGTCGGCGTCGTCGGCGCCTCCCGCACCGGGCGGGCGTACCTGGAGCTGGTCCGGGCCCTGGGGGCGGAGGTCAGCGTGTACGACCCGACCCTGGCCACGGCGGACGCCGCCGCGCTCGGCGTCCGGCTGGTCGGCCTGGACGAACTGCTCGCCGGTAGCCGGATCGTCGCGCTGCACGCACCGACCCTGCCGGAGACCCGGCACCTGCTCGGTGCCCGCGAACTGGCACTGCTGCCCGACGGCGCCGGGCTGGTCAACACCGCCCGGTCCTGGCTGGTCGACGAGGCGGCGCTCGTCGCGGAGCTGTCCCGTGGCCGGATCGACGCCGCGCTGGACGTCTTCGACGATGAGCCGCTGCCCACCGGCCACCCGCTGCGGGCGCTGCCCAACGTGCTGCTCACCCCGCACCAGGCCGCCGGGACCGTGCAGGGTCGCCGGCGGCAGGGCGAGATCGTCGTCGACGAGATCATCCGGCACGTGACTGGTCGACCCCTCGCCCACGCGGTGACGCCCGAGATGCTGGCCCACACGGGCTGACCCGACGCCCCCACCCGACCCGTACGCGCTGGACCCGGGCCCGCCCGCGGCCTGCTGTCGGCAGAGAGGAAACCATGAAGTTCATGCGAATCGGCCCGGTCGGCGCCGAGCGGCCGGTGCTGTTCGACGGCACCAACCACTTCGACCTGAGCGGGATCACCGCCGACATCGACGCGGCGTTCCTCGCCGCGGACCCCGTGGGGCGCGTGCGAGCGGCTGGGCCGCTGCCGCCGCTCGACGTGACCGGGGAGCGGATCGGCGCCCCGATCGCCCGGCCCGGGGCGGTGCTCTGCATCGGGCAGAACTACAGCGCGCACGCCGCCGAGTCCGGAGTCGCCCCGCCCGGCGAGCCGATCCTGTTCCACAAGTCGCCGAACACCGTGGTGGGCCCGTACGACCAGGTGCTGGTGCCGCGTGGCTCGACGAGGACCGACTGGGAGGTGGAACTGGCCGTGGTGATCGGAAGACGCGCCCGCTACCTGGGCTCCCCGGCCGAGTCGCTGGCCCACGTGGCGGGGTACGCGGTCACCAACGACGTGTCCGAACGGGACTACCAGTTCGCGGACCCCGGCGGCCAGTGGTCCAAGGGCAAGTCGTGCGAGACCTTCAACCCGCTCGGCCCGTGGCTGGTCACGCCGGACGAGGTGGGTGACCCGCAGGCGCTGCGGCTACGTTCGTGGGTCAACGGCGAGCCCCGGCAGGACTCCCGCACGGCCGACATGATCTTCGACGTGGCGTACCTGATCTGGCACCTGTCCCAGTTCACCGTGCTGGAACCGGGCGACGTCCTCAACACCGGCACCCCGCAGGGGGTGGCGCTGTCCGGCCGGTTCCCCTACCTGACGGCCGGCGACGTGATGGAGACGGCGATCGACGGGCTCGGCCGGCAGCGCAACGTGCTCGCGCCCGCGTGACCGCCCTCGTCGAGTACCGTCCGGCCACACCGGCGGACGTACCGTCGCTCTACGCCACGTGGGCCGAGGCGTTCACGGACGCGCACGTGACCCGGCTCTACGCCCACGACCACGACCGCTTCCGGCGCACGTTCGTCGCGGTGGAGGCCGGAGCGGTCGTCGCCGCCGTCTACTACCTGCCCCGCCGGGTACGCAACGCCGTCGGCGGCGTCGACCTGGTCGGCGGCGTCGCCAACGTCGCCACCCGGGTCCAGGCCCGCGGTCGGGGTCACGTCCGCCGCCTGCTCGACCTGGCCGTCGCCGCGATGGCGGCGGACGGCTGCGCCTGGTCGTTGCTGTTCACGGGCACACCGGGCGTCTACCTGAGCAGCGGCTACGGCACGTTCACCCTGCGCCACCCGAGCGGCCGACCGGCGGCGGGCACTCCCCTGCCGCCGGACTGGACCGTGCGGGAGCAATCCCCGGTGGACTGGGCGGAGCTCGCCCCCGTGCACGAGTCGTTCAACGCCCACCGGCCGCTGAGCACCGTGCGGGACGCCGACGACTGGCGGCTCCGGGTCCCGGTCTGGTACGCCCCACCCACCCAGATACTGGTGGCCCGGCACCACGGCCGCACGGCGGGCTACCTGGCCGCGCAGTGGTCTCCCGGGCGCGTCCGAGTGGTCGAGGCCGCCGCCCGGCCCGACCGGCCGGACGCCCTGCGCGCCCTGTTCGGCGCCGTCGCCCGCACCGCCGCCGAACGCGGCGTACGGCACTGCACGGCCCGGCTGCCGGCCGACCCGGCGATCGAGGCGGCGCTACCGTGTCTCCTGACCGACCCGGTGACGGAGACCGACGCCACCGGCATGGTCCGGCCGATCCACGCGGCACCCGACCACCTGGCCGCGATCACCGGCGCGCCCGGGGCCTTCCACTGGCCGGCCGACTACCTGTGAACACCGGACGAGCCGCACCCCGCCTGCGGTACCGAGGATGGTGACGTGGTGGGCGGGGCGAACCACGCCACGTACGGCACGTCAGGGAGGTCCGATGGTCGTCGCGGAGCAGGTCACGCCGGCGGTCGCGGGACACGGCGAAGGGCCGGTGTGGTGCCCCGCCGACCAGCGGCTGCGCTGGGTCGACATGCTGGTCGGGGACGTCCTGGCGCTGGACCCGGCCACCGGGGCGGTCAGCCGCCGGCACGTCGCCCCGGTGGTCGCGGCCCTGCGCCCGCGATCCGGCGGTGGCCTCGTCGCCGCCGTCGAGCGGGGCTTCGCGCTGCTCGGGGACGACTCGGTGGAGTTGCTGCCCGAGCTCTGGTCGGACCCGTCGGTCCGGATGAACGACGGCGGATGCGACCCGCTCGGGCGCTTCTACTGCGGCTCGATGGCGTACGACGCCGCGCCGGGTCGGGCCGCGCTGCACCGGCTCAGCCCGAGCGGCGCCGTCGAGACGGTGCTCACCGGGCTCACCGTCTCCAACGGCCTGGCCTGGACCCGGGACGGCAGGACCGCCTGGTATGTCGACTCGGCCACCCACCGGATGGACGCCTTCGCCTTCGACCTGGCCACGGGCGAGCTGCACGACCGACGGCCGGTGGTCGCGGTGCCGCCCGACGCGGGCACGCCGGACGGGCTCTGCCTCGACGTCGAGGGCGGTGTCTGGGTCGCCCTGTGGGACGGGGGCGTCGTCCACCGGTACGCCCCGGACGGCAGCCTCACCGCCGTCGTGGAGCTGCCGGTTCGGCGCCCCACCGCATGCGCGTTCGGCGGACCCGACCACGCTGACCTCTACGTCACCACCTCCCGCCAGGGCCTGCCGGCCGACGACCGTTCCCCGGCGGGGGCACTGTTCCGGATCCGACCCGAGGTGCCGGGGTTCCCCGAGTACACCTTCGCGGGCTGACAGCGGCGCCAGGCCCGATCGGCCGCCACGTCTCGCCACCCGCCGCTGATCGCCGTCGCCAGGGGCGCTCGTCGGCGACCAGCGTGTCGCGGTCGCCGGCAAGGGTGTGGTTCAGCGTCGGCCCGTCTCGGCTCCGATCGCCGACAGCATGACGTCACGAGCCGGCACGGGTGAGTCCTCCGTGATGCGGGTGAGCCCGGCGAGCCCGACTCCGAGCATGAGGATCCGCCAGGCGGCCGTTCGCGCCTGCGCGGCCTCGGAGTCCCCGGCCAGGACCGCGGCGAGGACGTCGGTCAGCCGTGAGAGCGTCTCGACGTAGCTCCTCGCGACGAGGGGGCGCTGCTGTGCGTGTGCGCCCGCCTCGGCCCACCGCGCAAGCGCGTGCCCGTCCCCGTCGGTACTCACGAGGTCGGCGAAGAAGAGCACGAGCGCGTCGTACGCATCGAGGCCGTCGACGTTGCGCTCGTACTCATCGATCTGCTGCGCCGCGTAGTGCCGCCAGGCCTCGGCGGCGAGTTCGTCGGTTGACGCGAAGTGGTGGTGGATCTGGCCCTGCGACCCGCCAAGTTCGTCCGCCACGATTCTGGCCGTCACCGCACCCAAGCCGTCGCGCTCGACCACGGCGGCCCCCGCCTCGACGATCGAACGGCGCCGCTCCGCACGCGCCAGGTACGCCATCATCCCCTCCCTCGTACGGTTCTCGGAGTGCTCGACACCGAGCGTAGGAACGCGACGGTACGCATCCGCAGCCCCTCCCTGCGCGCCCGGATTATTTCGTCCACCGGTGGGTCGAGCGGTCCGAGGACGGGCGCGCTGTGCACCTTCGTGGCGCAGTCGAGGTCGGTGCACACGA
Organism: Micromonospora sp. NPDC052213; assembly: GCF_040679695.1. NCBI lineage: Bacteria > Bacillati > Actinomycetota > Actinomycetes > Micromonosporales > Micromonosporaceae > Micromonospora > Micromonospora sp. NPDC052213. Next base: position 28,656 of record NZ_JBFAVI010000012.1, on the reverse strand, counting down.
GGATGCCGAGCGTGCTCAGCCGCTGGCGCTTGTCCGCCGAGGGGCGCGGCGCCGAGAAGAGGGCGACCTCGTTGAAGCGCCGCATGAAGTGGCACAGCGAGCACATGACCGCTCGCCCGCCGAGCTCAGCCCGGCTGGGACTCTGGCGGAGCAAGGCGCCCGACGCCGTGCCGTCGATGTCGGTGACCAGGTAGGCCCGCAACGGCGCTCGGGGATCCCGCCACCCGAGGTAGTCGAGCTTGCCCCACGCGACCTCGTCGAACCAGGCCGGCAGACGGACCTTGCTCTCGACCGCGTCCAGGTTCGCGATCGCACCGCGCACCTCGCCCCGGCTCATTGCCCGCACGACGTCACCTCCTGACAATCCTGTACATGCGTACAACTTGTAACTCGATACAAGTTCCCTGTCCACTCGATTTCCGGTGCGACCCACCGTGCGAACGTCCTTCGCCGCCCGGCAGGAGCGCCCACCTCGCCGACCCCTGCGTCGAGTCCCCGTCCACCTGCCGCGTCGGCGATCACCACAGAAGCGCGCAGGGCGTCGCGAGCCCAGTCGCCAGACGTCGGCGAAGCCTGGCCTGCGGAAGGGTCAGCGCCGCCGCAACGCGTAGAGCCCCGCGCTGGCGGCGAAGAGAACCCCGCTGATCGCCAGCCAGCGGGCCAGCAGCGGTCGCGGAGCCAGACCGGTCGCCGCCGTGTACGTCTCGTCGCCGAGACCGAGGATGCCGGGAAGGTAGACGAGTAGCAGCAGCCCGGCAGCAAGCGCGGGCACCCGCACGTGGTTCAGCGCCGACGGTGCGCCTCGGCGCCCCGGGGCGGCGCGCAGCCCCCGGTCGATCAACGCGTAGACCGGGAACAGGAGCAGGTCGTGGGCGATGACCGCGCCGAGGAACCAGAGCAGCATCCCGCCTGCGGCCGGTTCCCCGGACAGCCGCAACGCGATCCAGCCCGTCACTGCGAAACAGCCGAGCATGAGCAGCAGGTGCCAGGGCGCGGCGCCGTAGCCGCGCCGGAACTCAACCATCGGCACGTTCCTCGAAGGTGATCTCCCGGACCCACTTGGTGCAGTGCACGCCGGGCAGTGCCGGCACGATGATCCGCGCCGGGTAGCCGTGGTCGAGGGACAGGTCGACGCCGTTGACCCGCAGGGCGAGCAACGATTCCGGGTCGCGGACCTGGTGGGGCTGCAACCGGGCCTGACGGAACAGGCCGCTCCGTTCCAGCGATCGGACCCGTGCCGGGGCGGACTCGGGCACGCCGACCAGGGCGGCGAGGTCGCGCAGCCGCACCCCGGTCCAGGTCTGCGCCGTCGACCAACCCTCGACGCAGGCGATCGGCAGGTCCGCGGTGTGCTGGGCCATCGCGAGCAGGCCGTCACGGTCCAACTCCACGCTGCGGCCGCCGCCCCGCACGCTGAGCCGCCAGTCCGCCCCGGTGTCGGCGGACCGGATGCCGGCTGCGGCAGCGCTGCGGTTCACCGGGAAGCCGTTCGGCCCGTCGCCGTGCCGCCGGCCCCGAGGCAGCAGCAGCGCGGTGCGGCGCAGCACGCCGTCCAGGCTCTGCCCGACGGTCAGCGCCGCGAGCAGCAACGCGCCGCCCCCGGTCAGGGCCAGAACACCGCGTCGGCTCATCGTCGCCGGACCCGGGCGCCGGGCAACCAGACCGTCCGGGTCCGCCGGCTCCGGTCGGGTCCCGGCCAGCGGGGTACGCGCGAAGCCCGGACCGCGCAACGCGGAGACCATCCGGGGCAACTTGATCGCCACGTGGGTGACCAGGGCGGCGGTGAAGACCCAGGCGCCGTACCAGTGCGCGGTGTAGAAGTCGAACCCGAACAGGTAGGCGTACTGGATGTCGAGCAGGCCGGTGGCCATCTCGAAGAGGATCCCGCCGACCAGCAGCAACAGCGACAGTCGCTCCAACGCCTGAGCCGTCGATCGAGCCGGCGGCCAGTCGAACAGCTTCGGCACCACCGACCAGAGTTTGGCCAGCACCACCGGCACCAGCACGATGCCGAGTGTCACGTGCAGGCCCTGGGTGACCCGGAACAGCCAGGCCGGGCGGGTCGGCCAGTCGAAGACGGGCGGGTGCAGCCAGCCCACGTCGCGGGGAAGGGCCTGGCCGAGGTGGGGACCGTAGGCGATCCAGTCCAACAGTCCGGTGATGATCACCAGCGGTAGGGCGGCAAGCAGGACGGCACCGAACACCGAGGTCAGCCACGGGCCGCGTACCGGGCTGCGCCAGGCGCCGGCGGCAGCCTCGGCACCCGGTGGGCGGTGCCGGTCCAGCGCCCGCCACAGCCGCGCCGGGTAGGCGTACCCCTGACTGTCGGTCGTCCCGGCGGCGGGCGGCCGGGGTGGCACGGCGGAGGGCTCGGGCCGGCCGGACGCCCGCGTCGGCTCTCCGGGGTCGGGCCTCGGAGGCGGGTCTGGCGGCGGATCGGCGGGCACGTTTCTCCTGGCGGCGGGTCGTCGAGCCCGGCACGGCGGGCCCTCGTGCAGCACGCTAACCGGCAGCACCGCCCGCCGGCTGGCTTTGTCGCATTACCGAAGGCTCACCACCGGTCCGCATGACTGAGGGCTCACCGCCGGGCCTTCCGGAAGGCTGACGCCCGACCCGAACCGGCCCGCGGGGCCACCGGTTGACCTAGCGTGACGGAAATGCGCGTACTCGTCACCGGCGCCGCCGGATTCATCGGATCGCAGGTCGCGGACCTGCTCGTCGCCGAGGGGCACCACGTGGTGTGCCTGGACGCGCTGCTGCCGCAGGCACACGGGGGCGCCCTTCCCGAATGGTCCCGCCGGCACGACCCGGTGGTCGGGGACATCCGGGACCCGAGGCTGCTCGACGACCTGCTCAGCGGCGTCGACGCCGTTTGTCACCAGGCGGCGATGGTCGGACACGGGCTGGACCCGTCGGACGCCCCCGACTACGCCAGCCACAACGACTACGGCACGGCGGTGCTGCTCGCCGCGATGCACCGGGCCGGAGTGTCCCGCCTGGTGCTGGCCAGCTCGATGGTGGTGTACGGCGAGGGGCGCTACGTGTGCGCCCGGCACGGCGTCGTCCGGCCCGCCCCGCGGCGCCCGGCCGACCTGGCCGCCGGCCGGTACGACCCCACCTGCCCGGAGTGCACCGGCACCCTCACCCCGGCGCTCGTGCCCGAGGATGCCCCGCTGGAGCCGCACAGCACGTACGCGGCCAGCAAGCTGGCGCAGGAGCACCTGGCCGCCGCCTGGGGTCGGCAGACCGGGGGCGGGGTGTGGGCGCTGCGTTACCACAACGTCTACGGTCCCCGGATGCCCCGCGACACCCCGTACGCCGGGGTCGCGTCGATCTTCCGGTCGGCGCTGGCGGACGGCCGGCCGCCGCGCGTCTACGAGGACGGCCGGCAGCGGCGCGACTTCGTGCACGTCACCGACGTGGCGCGGGCGAACCTGCTGGCCCTGACCGCGCCGGCGCCGGACGGCCTGGTGCCGGTGAACGTCTGCTCCGGCGAGCCGCACACCGTCGGCGACCTGGCCGCCGCCCTGGCCTCGGCGATGGGTGGGCCGGCGCCGGTGGTGGTCGGCGGGGCCCGGGCCGCGGACGTGCGGCACGTGGTGGCCGACCCCGCTCGCGCACGTGAACTGCTCGGCTACACCGCCCGGGTCGGCTTCGTCGACGGGGTGACCGCCTTCGCTACCGACCCGCTGCGCGAGCCCGCCACCGTGGCGGTCTGACCACACCACCGCACCCGCCGCCCGCTGGCCCGCCCGGCGACTCCGCCGGCGGACCGCCCCGGCCGTCCGGGTCGCGGCCCACCCGCTCCCGACGAGATTGGCGTTCGGTCAGGAGACGGTGAACAGCAGGTGGTTCACGGCGAGGGCGGTCAGCGCCTGCCCCGCCAGCCACCACCGACGAGCCGGCGCGGGCAGGTGCGCGACGGCGACCAGCAGCCAGACCACGAACGGCAGCCAGATCCGCTCCACCTCGGCCTTGCTCATCCCGGACAGGTCGGCGCCGGCCACCGCCAGCGCGGCGGCGGCCGGCAGCAGCACGGTCGGTCCGCGCCCCCGGACCCGCCACGCGAGTGCGACGAGCCGGTGGTGCCGCACGAGGCCGCGCACCGCCGAACCACCCGGTTCCGGGCCGCCGGCCACCGGGACCGACGGACCACTTCCGACCCGTGTCACCGCCCCCCGGCCCGCCCGAGCCGAGAACAGTGCGCGGCGCAACGCCGGCCCGGCCACCGGTCCGGCAGCGAGCAGCAGCGCCGCCAGGTTCGCCCAGACCCAGTAGCCGTACGGGCGGTCGGCCGCCCAGCCCTGGTAGTAGCGCTCCACCACCAGGTCGTACCCCCGCCACCACTGAAAGCCGGCGACGGTGAACACCACCACCACCGCGGCCACCCCGGCCGCACCGGCGAACATCGCGCCGCGCCGGCGCGCCGGCCGCAACGCCAGCACCGCGAGGGCCAGTGGCGCGACCAGCACGAAGCCGTACGACAGGTAGAGCGCGAAGCCGAGCAGCAGCCCGCCGGCCAGCGCGATCGCGGGCCCGCGTACCGCCAGCAGGGCCAAGCCGGCGGCGACCACACCGGTGAAGACACCGTCGGCGGAGGCGCCCACCCAGACCGCCCCCGGCAGCAGCACCAGGAACGGCAGCACCGCCCGAGCCGCCTCGCCTGCGCCCAGCGCCCGAAGCGTGACCGGCACGGACACCGCCACGGTCGCGCCGACCAGGACGCAGGCCAACGCCGCCGCCGTCCCGCCGCCCAGGCCGATCCGGTCCAGCCCGACGAAGAACAGCAGGGCTCCCGGCGGATGGCCGGCGGTGTGGGTGGACCACGAGTCCGGCTGGAAGTCGAGGATCCGGTCGGTGAAGCCGACCAGCATCCGCCCGACATCGGTGACCCGCGGCACTTCGTGCAGGTACTCCGCCTGCGGAGTGAGCCGCCGGGCGAGCCCGGCCGACCAGCCGTCCACCAGCGCCAGGGCGAGCGTCCAGGCCACCGCCGCCAGGTAGCCGGCGAACAGCAGCGGACCCCACCGGGCCGCACGGGCCCACCGCAGCCCCGGCCCGAGCACGGCCACGGCGACCAGCAGCGCGACCGGGGTGCCCCAGCCCAGGTGCGGCCGCCACGTGGCGTAGAGGGGGGCGGCCTCGGCGTGCAGGCCCACACCCCGATGGTTCAGCACCGCGCCGATCACCACGGCCGTGGCCAGCAGCGCCGCCTCGACGCCCAGCACGACCAGGTCGCCCCCGTCGCGCGCCCGGACGCGGTCGGCAACGGGCGAGCGGGAAAGTGTGGCACCGGGTCTCATGTCGACCGGACGGTACGGCCTGCCCCGCCCCCTGTCAGCCGAATCGCCGCTACGTCACGGAACGGTAAGAAGTGCCTGTTCGGTAGGCGTTCCGTAGGGCCGAACGCGGAACGGGTGGCCCCGCGCGGACTTAGCGTCGAGGGTATGCCGACACCGATCGACGTGGTGCTGCCGTGCCTGGACGAGGCCGCCGCGCTGCCCGCCGTGCTGACCGCGCTGCCGCCCGGATACCGGGCGATCGTGGTGGACAACGGGTCTCGAGACGCCTCGGCCGAGGTGGCCGCCCGGCACGGCGCCCGGGTGGTCCATGAGCGCCGTCGGGGGTACGGCGCGGCCGTGCACGCCGGGATCGAGGCCGCCGAGACCGAACTGGTGTGCGTCCTGGACGCCGACGGCTCATTCTCTCCTCGGGAGCTGCCCGCCCTGGTCGCCCTGGTCGCCGGGGGGAACGCCGACCTGGCCGTCGGCCGTCGCCGGCCGGTCCGTGTCGGGGTCTGGCCCTGGCACGCCCGGGCAGGAACGGCGCTGGTCGCCGCGCTGCTGCGGCACCGGGGGGTCCCGCTGCGTGACCTCAGCCCGATGCGGGTGGCCCGCCGGGAGGCGTTGCTCGGTCTCGGCGTCACCGACCGGGCCTTCGGCTACCCGCTGGAGTTGCTGATCCGGGCCGCCGCCGCGGGCTGGCGCATCCACGAACTCGACGTCGCGTACGCCCCGCGTGCCACGGGCACCCGCTCCAAGGTCTCCGGCTCGTTCCGGGGTACCCTGCGCGCCACCCGGGACTTCGCGGCCGTGCTGCGCACCGTGGAGCGCCCCCGGTGACCGTGCTGCTGGTGGTCGCCAAGGCCCCCGTGCCGGGCATGGTCAAGACCCGGCTCTGCCCACCGGCGACCCCGGTCCAGGCCGCCCAGCTGGCCGCCGCCGCGCTGCGCGACACCCTGGACGCCGTCCGGGACACTCCCGGGGTGACGCCGGTGCTGGCCTTGGCCGGGCGCCTCACCGACGCCGAGGACGCCGCCGAACTGGCCGCCGCCGTCGCCGGTTGGCCGGTCCTGCCGCAGCGGGGCGTGGATTTCGCGGCCCGACTCGCGAACGCCCACGTCGACGTCGCCGACGCTTTCCCCGGCCGTCGGGTGCTTCAGATCGGGATGGACACCCCGCAGCTGACCCCGGCGCGGCTGGCCGCCGCCGTACGCCGGCTGGCGGACGCCGAGGCGGTGCTGGGACGGGCCGCCGACGGCGGCTGGTGGGCGCTGGGGCTGCGCGACCCGCGGCAGGCGGTGGCGCTGCGCGGGGTGCCGATGTCCACCCCACGCACCGGCCGCTCGACGTGGTCCGCGCTGACCGGGCGAGGGCTGCGCACGATGCCGCTGCCGGTGCTGCGGGACGTGGACGACTGGTCGGACGCGCGGGCGGTGGCCGCGACGGCCCCGGGTGGCCGCTTCGCCCGCCAGGTCGCGGCGGTGCGCCGCGCCATGGTGGTGCGGGCGTGACCGGGGACGGTTTCGCCGCCGCCCTGCGCGACCGGGGCGACAACGCGCACTGGCTGGTGCCCGCCGACGGACTGCGCCGCCGCCTGCCGGTGCACCGGTGGCACGGGCCCGCCGGGACGGCGGAGGCGGCGGTGGTCACCCGCTGCGCCGGTCCCACCCTCGACCTGGGCTGCGGCCCGGGCCGGGTGACCCTGGCACTGACCGTGGCCGGGCTGACCACCCTCGGGGTGGACGTGTCGGCCCGGGCGGTGGCGCTGACCCGGGCCCGGGGCGCGGTCGCCGTGCGGGCCGACCTGTTCGGCCCGTTGCCGGCGGAGGGACGCTGGGCACACGCGGTCCTGCTGGACGGGAACATCGGCATCGGGGGCGACCCGATCGCTCTGCTGCGCCGGTGCCGGGCGTTGCTGCGGCCGGCGGGGACAGTGCTGGTCGAGCTGGAGCCGCCCGGCTCCGGCACCTGGCAGGGACAGGTCCACGTGGCATCCGGCCGGCACCGGGGCCCAGCCTTCCGCTGGGCGTGGCTCGACACGTGCGCGGTGGCGGGCACGGCGGCGGCGGCCGGGCTGGCGGTCGGCGAGGTGTTCCGCTCCGGCCGCCGCTGGTTCGCCAAGCTGACCCGCTCGGAGCGTCCGGGCATGCGGGTGTGGCCCGCAGCTGCGCCGTGTGCTGCGCGTGCCAACCCCGTCAGTGCAGGGGCCGCCGACGACTGAGCCCCGGCCGCACCCCGGGCATTGGACCGGGCGCTATTGCGTTGACGGGACGGGGATGAAGCGCGGTGCCGTGCCGGGGAACGCGGATGTAGAGGGCAGGCCGCCTGTGCGGATGACGAAGCGACCGGCTACTGTCCGCTGCCGCCTGAGCCGCTGCGCAACCGGACCTCGGCGCCATTCTGTTCGTAGCTCTGCTGCGACACCTGGACGAGCACCGCGTCGCGGTGAAAGTCCGGCAATGTGATGGCGCCGCAGCTGACCATGGTGGCGCGCAGTTTCGCGACCGTACGGGCAATGTTGGGGTAGAGGCTGCCGGCATACGGCACATAGCCGTCGACGCCTTCCTCGAACGGCAGCTCGGTCTCGCCCTGGTCGTAGCGGGCGACGTTCCGGGCCCGTTGGGAGCCCTCACCCCAGTATTCCTTGAACAGCTGCCCGTCGAGATTGACGAGGTTGGAGGGGCTTTCGTCGAATCGGGCGAAGTAACGCCCGAGCATGATGAAGTCGGCGCCGAGGGCGAGGGCGATCGCCATGTGGTAGTCGGCGAGGAGACCGCCGTCGCAGCAGATCGGCACGTAGATGCCGGTTTCCTCTGCATAGCGGTCGCGTTCGGCAACCACGTCGATGAGTGCGGAGGCCTGCCCGCGCCCGATGCCTTTCTGGTCGCGGGTGATGCAGATCGACCCGCCGCCGATACCGACCTTGACGAAAGCGGCACCGGCATCGGCGAGATAGCGGAATCCGCGGCCGTCGACGACGTTCCCTGCGCCGACCGGGACAGCGCCGTTCAACTCACCAACGGCGTACTGCAACGTCTTCTGCTGCCAGACCGAATGGCCGTCGGAGGAGTCGATGCACAGCACGTCCGCGCCGGCCTCGACGAGGGCGGGGATCCGGTCGCGGTAGTCGCGGGTGTTGATCCCGGCGCCGACCCGGAACCGCTTGTCGTCGTCGATGGACTCGTTGCGGAACTGTTTGTGCAGCTCGTAGTCGCGGCGCAGCACGATCGAGGCGAGGCGACCGTCGGCGGTGACGATCGGCAGCAGGTCGAGGCGGTGGTCCCAGATGAGGGTGTTCGCGTCGGACAGCGAGATCGTCGGGGGCGCGGTGACCAGACCGTCGGCCGGGCGCATCCGGGACTCGACCGTGTCGTTGAGGTCGTGACGCTGGGGATGGAAGTCGGCGGTGGAGATCAGGCCGATGAACAGGCCACTCGAGGTGCCGTCGTCGGTGACGACCGCGACGTCCCGTTCGGCGGCCTTGAGCAGGCGGCTGACCTCGCCGAGCGTCGCGGATGGCTTCGTGTTGATGTCGGAGTGCCGGAAGCCCGCCTTGTGGCGCTTGACCGCGCTGACCGACTCGGCCTGCGTCTCGACGGTCTGGTTCTGGTGGATGAAGCTCAGCCCGCCGGTCTGCGCGAGCGCGATGGCGAGGCGGGGCGAGGAGACGGCTTGCATGATCGCGCTGACGAGCGGTACGGCGATGCGCAGCGGCGAGGACCCGCCGACCGGGTGCCGCACGATGGGCGTGGAGAGGTCGACGTTGTCCGGGGTGCAGTACTCGGTCGTGAGGTTCGGCACGAGCAGGTACTCGTTGAGGGTGCGGGAAACCTCGGGGAGGATCACGACCACGCGTTGCTCCTAAACACTCCGCCGCGGCGGGCTGGCTGGAATGCAGACACACGCTACCAGCGCCGCAGCAGCCACTGCGGTCGGTCCCACGGCCGAGCAGGTCGGCTCCGCAGGTGAGGCCGGCCTCCCGGGACACAACCCGCCTCTCGCGGCTTCGCCGATGAGCGGTCGGTGCGCGATGGCTGTGGGGCGCTTCAGGGGCTGCCGCGTACGGATGTCGATCAGACAGGGGTGCAGCGGCCGCGCAGGGTTGCGACACCGTCGCCTTCGAGTTCGTCGCAGTACGTGGTACGCCCGGTCATTGCCATGGTCAGTGCCAGGGTGGTGCCGGACACGAGTGGCCCGGAGCCGGTGGTGAAGGGGCCGTCGTTCGCGACGAGTCGCAGGCCGCGGATGCGACCTTTGGCCAGGACCACCTGGTCGGAGCCCTGGTAGTACCGGGCGATCTGCGTGATGGTCTCGATCGGGTAGGGCCGGCGGATGTCCAGGGGGCGCCGGATGTCCTCCCCGTGCACGATCGTTTCGCCGAGCATCGCCATGGTCGGCAGCGGCGGTTTGGTCCGGCTCATGACGATGCCGCGGAATCTTTCCAGTGTCTCGGCGGCAGTTGCGCCCAGCTGCTCGTTCAGCCGCATGGTCACCTGCTTGTCGAAGTCGAATCTGCAACGGATGACCCCTGCCAGCCATCGCCAGGAGTTCAGGCTTGCCCCTGCGGTGAGGTGAGCGAGCACCTCGCGCACCGTCAACCCGGTGCACAACGACGGCGTCGCGAACTGCTGATCAGTCAGGCCCGCGAGGTCGGCCGCCAGTGCCGCGCGCTCTGCGTGGATCCGAGACCAGGTGTCGCTTCCACGATCGATGCGGGCTCTTGCTTCCTTCTCGGTCATGTCGAGGTCTCCGGTCGTGGTCGAGGGTCGGTTCGTCAGGGCGAGATAGCGCCGGTCCAGCGGTAACTGGCCGCGGTGGTGGGGGTCTGCCGGAGTGGAGACCGCCGCTGCGGGGCAGAATCGTCGCTCGTGAGCAGAGATTCTTCCGGGTTGGCTGGAGACTCGGCTGCGGTGCGCGACGAGAATGTCGATCTTGGCCGGGCGCGCGAGGGTGACGACGAGGCCTTCACCCGCTTGGTCCAGCCGCTGCGCCGGGAGTTGCACGCCCACTGCTACCGCATGCTCGGCTCAACCCATGACGCCGATGATGCGGTGCAGGAAACCCTGCTGCGGGCTTGGCGAGGACTCGCGCGATTCGAGGAACGCAGCTCTCTGCGCTCGTGGCTCTACACCATCGCAACCCGGGTCTGTCTGAATCTCGTGGAGTCCCGTGGCAGGCGACCGCTACCCGTCGACCTCGGTCCCTCCAGTGACCGTGCGGTGCTCGATGATCGGCCGCTGACGGAGTTCGCCTGGCTGGGCCCCTACCCGGACGCCGGCCTCGGCGACGGCCGATCAGTTCCCAGCGCAAGGTATGAACAGCGTGAAGCCGTCGAACTTGCCTTCGCCGCCGCGTTGCAACATCTACCGGGCAACCAGCGGGCGGCGCTGCTGCTCTTCGACGTCCTCGGCTTCTCTGCGGCCGAGATTGCCAACATGATGAACACCTCGACCACCTCGGTGAACTCCGCCCTCGCCCGCGCCCGTCGGGTGATCGCGGAGAAGGTCCCACCGCAGTCCCAGCAGCAGACCCTACGGAAGATCGACGACGCTCGCGTACGGCAGATCGTCGCCGGATTCTCCACCGCGTTCGAACGCGGTGACGCCGATGCGCTCGTTGCCTTGCTCACCAGCGACGTCACGTGGTCGATGCCCCCGATGGCGCACTGGTATCGCGGGATCGAGGCGGTCACCGACTTCGCCGTCCAGGTCCCGCTGACCGGTTGCGGGAGTTGGCGGTGTCGTCCGACGACTGCGAACGGTCAGCCTGCCGTCGGGTTCTATCTCGGCAACGACCAGACGGGCCCACACCATGGTTGGTCGATCACCGTGTTGACCTTGAGGGACGAGCGCATCGCGGAGATCATGTCGTTCCTCGGCGCGGAACACTTCCCGGCTTTCGCCCTGCCGACGTCACTACCCTGATCCGGACGGCGGCCCAACGTACGTTGACCGACCGCACGGCGGCGGAAGCGACCCCAGGTGGCCTTGGCAGCACAGAGGTAGGCAGCCCTATCCCAGCCGGTGCCGGCGGTACTGCGGCTGGAGCTGGCCGAACGCGAGTCCGTTCTCGTCCAAGGCGTTGTACAGGGTCAACCAGCCGTCCGGAAAGCGCAGGCCAACAGCGACGGCGCCGTCCGCCAGGTCTCCGCCAGCCCATTCGAGAAGCTCGACCGCCTCAAGCCGCTGCCCGCGCCGGGCAGCCAACACGGCGGGAACGTCATCGCGCCAGACCAGCCGGAAGCCGTCCGATGTCGGCCACACCGGCGGCCGGGTCACGTCCACCGAGTTCCATGTGATCGACAGGTCATCGAACTTCTGGTGATTGACCTCCAGACGCTCCCCGGCGAAGTCGAGCACCACCGGGCAGTCGGCAAACCACTCGTCGCTCTCGGTATCCCACACTACCCACGGACCCGTCAGCTCGCGGCCGACAAGCCCGCCCAGGCGCCGTCCGTGATGCTTCGCGACCTTGTCTTCCCCGTTCAACCAACACGGCTGATACCCGGCGATCCCGAAGTCGAACACCGGCCAAGTATGCCGACCCCAACGCCTCCGGCGCCCCACATGCTGCTTCTACGTCGTCGCCGGCCACAACCCCGGCTCCCACGGCACCTCATGCCCGGGGGCTCTTGCGTCGCGGTTCGACGTGCATATCGAGGTCATCACCGACTGGGACCGCGCTGCCGACCGGGACGGCGGGCGGGCGGCACTGCACTCGCGCCCATGGCGGGACGAGGTTCTCGCGCCGGACTGAAGACGCCGGCGCGGAGGGCTGCGGCGGCCGCGGCGGCGGCACGTCGGGCGAACTCCTCGTCGATGGGTTCGTCGATGACGAGCAGCCGCAGGAAGAAGGGCGCGCCCAGGACCTCGATCGCGGCCCGGGCATCGGTGCCCTCAGCCAGTTCGCCGCGGGCGACGGCGTGGTCGACGACGGCCTCGGCCAGGCCGAACCGTTCGGCGAAGAAGCCGCGGACGATCTGCGCGGCGCGCGGGTTGCGGGGCGCGGCCGCGGCCAGGGCCGTGATCAGCTCGCCGGGTCCGCCGGTCATGCCGCGCCGGATCAGCAACGCCAGTTCCTCGAGGTCGGTGCCGAGGTCGCCGGTATCCGGGATCGGGACGACCTCACTGGCGTACTCGCTGAGCAGGTCGCCGAGGACGCCTTCCAGGTCGGTCCAGCGGCGGTAGACCGACGTCTTGTTGACGCCGGCCGCCTGGGCGATCCGTTCGACGGTCAGCTCGGCGTACCCGTCGGCGAGAAGGCCACGGGCGGCCGTGAGGACCGCGGCCCGGACACGGGCGCTGCGCCCGCCCGGTCGCTGACCGGCAGACATCGGACACCTCCTTTAACGCACCGACTGTTGCGTTACACCATCCCATTCGGCAGACTCAAAAGGCAACACGAGTTGCAATTGGAGGTTACCCATGAAGGCCAGTGTCTGCGTCGTCGGCGGCGGGCCCGCGGGGCTCGTCCTGGGGCTGCTGCTCGCCCGGCAGGGTGTGGAGGTCACCGTGCTGGAGAAGCACACCGACTTCCTCCGGGACTTCCGCGGCGACACGGTGCATCCCTCCACACTGAACATGCTCGACGAGATCGGGCTCGGCGAACGGATGGCGGTGCTGCCCGGGCGCAAGGCCGGCGCGTTGCGCGTCACCTTCGACGACGGCACCTACACCGTCGCGGACTTCACGCGCCTGCCGACGCCGCACAACTACCTGTACTTCGTTCCCCAGTGGGACTTCCTGGAGATGCTCGCAACCGAGGCGACGAGGTTCCCCACCTTCACGCTGCTTCGTTCCACCACCGTGACGAGCCTGCTCCGCGACCCGTCCGGCACCGTCACCGGCGTGCGCGCCATGAGCCCGGAGGGCGAACTGGAGATCGAGGCGTCGCTCACTGTCGCCTGCGACGGCCGTGATTCGGTGGTACGCCGGGAGCTCGGCCTGCGGCCGGTCGACTACGGCGCGCCCATGGACGTGCTGTGGTTCCGGATCTCGCGCCGCGCAGCCGACGGCGAGGGCCTGGCGATGCGGGTCGGCGCCGGCGGGCTGATGCTCGCCATCGACCGCGGCGACTACTACCAGTGCGCGTACGTCATCGCCAAGGGCGGCTACGACGAGATCCGCGCGGCCGGGCTGGAGGCGCTGCGGGAGCAGGTGATCCGGCGGCACCCCGTCCTCGCCGACCGAGTCGGTGAACTCGCCACCTGGGACGACGTCAAACTACTGACGGTGAAGGTCAACCGGCTGCAGCGCTGGCACGTGCCCGGCGCGCTGCTCATCGGCGACGCGGCACACGCCATGTCCCCGATCGGCGGCGTCGGCATCAACCTGGCGGTGCAGGACGCCGCGGCCACCGCCCGGATGCTGGGCCCGAACCTCGCCGCCGGGCAGCCGGTCACCGAAGCCGACCTCGCCGCGGTGCAGAAGCGCCGGCACCTTCCGACGGTGCTGACGCAGAACCTCCAGCGCGCCGCGCAGCGGCGCGTCGTCGACCCGCTGCTGCACGCCAGCGGCCGGATCGACGCCCCGGCACCGATACGCCTGGCGACGCGGTTCCCGGCACTGCAAGCCCTCCCCGCGCGGCTGGTCGGCATCGGCGTACGCCCCGAACACGTGCGTTGACCCACCGTTCCGACAGACGGATGGAGACGTGATCCGCAGGGACGGACTCTCGGGGCACAGGTCGGCTGGCGTGGTGGTCGTCGGGCGTGTCAGTGGTTCGGGGCGGTCGATACGCTCATAGCCAAGGGCTCTGCGGGCTCAGCCCGCCGCTACCTGCCGGGGCGAACGCCGCAGCGGCAGCAGTGCCACCAGCATCAACAGCCCGGCCAACGGCATCAGATCCAAGTTCACCGGCGGCAGCAGCACCCCGACGAGCATGACCACCGGACTCCACCACGGCAGCCGGCCCGCCCTGGCGGCCAGCACGGCGACCAGCACGATCCCGACGAAGAAGAACAGTGGCCCGACGTCGTAGATCGCGGGTCGCACGCCGGGTAGGCCGGAGAAGTCCTGCTGCAGGCTCCGCAGCTCTTCCTTGTCGGCAGCCATGAATGCCTGCACGATGTCTGCTCCGAACTGGACCACGGATGCCGCCAGACCGAGCAGAGTCGCGCCGACCACCACTTCGCGGACCGTCCCGGCGGGCAGTAGCGTCCGCAGCCCCAGAACCAGTGGCACGAACAGGAGGAAGCCGGCCAAGCCGAGGAAATGGGCGAGTTGCCAGTCGAAACCCGGCCCGTACATATTGTCGAGTCTGCCGATGATACGGGCCACGCCGTAGCCGCCCATCGCGAGCGGCCCGGCGATCAGAGCGAACTTCGCTGCCTTCGTCATGCTGGAGATCATGGTCGCGCACCGGATCATGGTGCCTCCGGCGGAACCCCCGCCCGCGACCCTGAGAACCCCCGCAGAAGTCGGCCCTGACCATCTACAGGCGGCCGAGCAAGACGAAGGTGGCGAGCCCAGCAGTACGAACCACGAGCTCGCCGAATCGTGTGCACCCGCCGAACGGACCTCAGGTGTCGTACTCGCCGCTGTCCCATGGCTCAGTAAAGGCCATGTAGTCGCCGGGCTCGACGGTGACCCACCACGTGTCGTCGTCGTCCTCCGGCTCCCGGAGAATCAGGCCGAAGGTTGTACCGAACCGATCAATCGCGAAGGGCTCGACCTCGATACGGGTGAACGTAACCTCTCCAAGCTCCTTCAGCCGAGCATCACATGCCGCCCGCCGCGCCATACGGTCCATCCGGGCTCTGGGACCGAAGGCGTCGATCCTGGCCTCCAGGAACCGGCCCTCGGAGTCGAAGAGGTACAGAGCGACGAACTCCTGACCGTCGTCGTCGCCTCGGATGGCTGGTTCGAAGGGAGTGGTGAGGAAGAACTGCCTGCCGTCAGCGGTGCGCCCCACATACTCGGCATGATAGTCGTCATGATCGATGGCGAGACAGCGCGGCGGCCCGGCCCTCATCCAGCTCGTCCTCTCCTCGCGCCGACGGCGGGAGCCGTCGCGATCGCTACGCCAGCATCATGCCGTCCGGGTACGACAGGATCGCGTCCAGCAATCTCACCACCGTGCACTGACATGCCGCTTCGAGTGCGTCGACTGGCGGCCGACCTGGCTACAGCCGCGCTGATCGCCATCCGGGTCGCGCTGACGACCGGCTCGTCGCCAAGCCGGACGTGTGCCACGACGTCCTCCGGGCCGCTGATCTCGACGTGCCACTCGTCGTCGTGTCATCCTTCGGGATCGTGCAGTGAGGTCGGGGAGAGCAGCGGCTGAAGTAGAGCGGGGTTGATGATCGCCGGCAACCGCCGGGCCACCCCAGCGAGGAGGTCGGCGACCTGGACCCGCGGATCGTCGCGGGAGTCGACCATCACCAGCCCAGCCAGGGGCGATACGCCGGCCGGCAACGCCCCAGCTCTCTCGGCGTCTGCCGCCGATGGTCCGCCGCCATTGGCCAGCACCTGCCGGAGGCGGGTCAACCGGTCGGCCGTGAGGGCGCTCTGCTCGTCGTGGATTACCAGCACCTGCCGCTGTCCGCCGCTCCAGGACAAGACCGTTTCCGCCAGCGCCGGCAGCATCGGCTCCAGCGGTGGCGGGATCGACCGGTCGTCGTTGTCGAGCCTGGTCAGTACGGCCCACACGCGGGTCGGACTGAGCCCGTTGAGGACAGCATCGGCCTGTGTGCCGAGCCCGTGTCGTACCAGCGCATCCCGGGCCTGGAAGAACCGCTCCACGGTCCGGCGATCCGGACGCCGCCGTTTGATCCGGACCAGGTCGACGAAGGCTGCCAGGAAGACACCCCAGTCGCTTCCGGCTGAGCGCCTGGCCCGGTACAGGGCGAGAGCGGCCGGACGGTGGTCCTGCGTCAGGCGGGTACCGGCCGCGTACGACGGCTCGGTCAGCAGCAGGTCGACGATCCGGGTTACGAGGAAGAACTCCTTGTCGACCAGATGGACGTGCGCGCGGCCCTTCAGCGCCGCCAGGAACCACTCCAGCGCTTCACCCGCGCCTGGGCCGCGAAGGAACTGCCCGGACTTGAACTCGTGCGGCGAGAACCGGAACCCGGACCGCAGCGCTGTGATCAGCCCGATGGCCTCGTCCGCGCCCAGGTCGACACTCGCGTGCGTGATCACCGGGGTGGTCGAATGGAGCAGGTTGGTGCCCGAGAATCCGGACTCGTCACAGGCGATCTCCACCACGGAGCCGACCACCGCATCCACCGGCGGTAGCCCGCCCTGAAACGGCGATCTCACCACCGATCCCCCACCATGCCGACCATGGTCACCCGTGCTCCCTCGTCGAACAATCCAATTGCGGCCGGGAGGCCCGCGACGGAGAACATGCTCCTGCTGGTGCTGAGGCACTGGACGACGGACCACAGATCACCGCCGAACGCGGCCGCAGGTCGTTACGCCGTGGCCGCGCGAGTCGGCCCATCCGCCTCTGCCGCCGAGCGGGTGCGCCCTGCCGGGCGTTCGTCACTGCCCGAGGCGCTGTCCGGGTGCCTCCTCCGTGGTGACGTCCCGGCTGGCGTCGAGGCGGGCGTTGTTGGCGACGTCGGTCGTCGTGGGGCTGCTATCCGAAGGGGGTGGGCGGTCTTGTGAACGCGTGGTCGCGGGGAGCCAGGCGGTGGCGTGGTCCGGCCGCCCGAAGCACCACGTCGAGGACCTGGTCGGGGTCGGCGGCGTAGCTTGTGCTGAACCAGGCCATGTTCGCCTCCACCACGGCCCAGTGTTCGTCGCCGCGGTCGGCGTCGCTGGCGAGGCCGACGTCGACAACGACGGCGCTGGGCAGGCTGTCAGCGCAGGCGTCGAGCAGGCTGACGGCGAAGTCGAGCACGGCGGCACGGTTCGGGCAGGCGGCGAGGGGAGCCGGGTCGAGCCGGCCGTTGGTGGCGTAGCGGCTGGCGGCGTGCACTGCGGCGTCGAGGACGAACAACCGATACTCCACCAGGAACGTCACGATCTCGCTGACCAGTACCGGAGTGTCGGCGGGGTGACGCTCGGCACGGGGCAGGCGGGAGCCGTCGGCGTAGACGCCGGCCGTCAGGGTCTTGTCTCGGGGCGGCTTGACGAACATTGGCGTACGGGACCAGCGTGCGTCGCCGAGAGTGGTGAGAGTGATGTCGCGGCGGGTGTACTCGTACGGCAGCTGCACCAGCCAGTCGTCGGCCGGTTCGAGCATCGCCAGGTCGAGGTCCCCGGCGACGGCAGCGGCGAAGGCCGGTCCGCCGTAGAGGTGCCCACCCCGGGCCCGCCGCAGCTGAGCTGGTACTGACGGGTGAGGCAGTTGCTCCACTGCCAGGCCCCGTCGCCGGGCCGATTCAGCAAGCAGCTCGGCGGTCCTGTCGAGGCGCGGCGGCAGCACCAGGAAGTCACCGACCGGAACGGCGATGGTCATGACTGACGATTCTGAGGACCCGCCGCGTTGCCGTCGCCTGAATATCCTCGCCGCACCCGGTGGGAGGGTTGTGGCCAGAGAATGGATCCTTCTCCGACGCTCTTGTAGCCGGAGTTCCACGTCGTCAGTCGGAGCGTTGCGCGGCTTCTGCGATGGCGGTCGCGGACCAGGTGGCGAGGATTTTCAGCCGCTCTTCGTGGATCGTTCCGGGTTCGGCGGTGTACACGCTCAGTTCGTGGACGGCGCGCGACGGGGTCGGCAGCGCGAGGGGCTGATAGGTCAACTCCAGTGCGCCGACGACAGGGTGCTGCAGACGTTTGACTCCTTCGTGCCGGATGCGGATGTCGTGTGATGCCCACATCTTCCGGAATTCGGCGCTGAGGGTGCAGAGCTCGCCGACGAGTTCCCGCAGTGGCCGGTCCTCGGGGTGCCGACCGGCCTCGGCGCGCAGCAGGGCGACGGTCGAGGCGGCGCCGGCCTCCCAGTCTGCGAAGAAGTCGTGTGATGCCGGGTCGAGGAAATGGTAGCGGGCGAAGTTCGCTCTGCCGTTGGCTGTGGTGGTGTCGCTGCTGAACATGGGTTCGTGCAGTGCGCGGGCGAGCGCGTTGCTGGCGACCACGTCGAGACGTCCGTTGCGCAGGAATGCTGCCGACATCGTGATGGAATCGATCAGCCACTGAAGGTGGGGTTCGACCTTCGCCTCAGTGCGTCGGGAACTTCGGCGGGCTTTCGGCCGGGCGGCGTGGGCCAGGTCGAACAGGTAGGTGCGTTCTTCGTCGTCGAGGTGCAGTGCTCGCGCCACGGCGTCGAGGACATCTTCGGAGATTCCGCGGATGTAGCCCTTCTCCAGTCTGGTGTACCACTCGGTGCTGACGCCGGCGAGGACGGCGACCTCTTCCCGCCGCAGTCCGGGCACACGGCGCCGGCCACCGGCGGGCAGCCCTGCCCGCTCCGGGCTGATCTTGGCGCGGCGGCTGATCAGGAAGTCACGGATAGTGGTGCGATTGTCGGCCGAGTCGGGCATGTTCCCACGGTAGGCCCGGATGAACCTGGCAGAGGGGGGAGAGCTTGTACCCCCGATAAACGCCACCTTTCTCACGCCCCGGTGCGGCGCTCAAATGGATGCGAAGACGTTTCCGAGCCTGCACAGGAGTTCATGTATGCAGGGAGAATCCACTCCCCTGAACGGCGGTTCCCGGTCCGGCGCGAGCTCGGCCCGTTCCGCCGCGCTGCCCTTGCTGATCTACGTCCTCGCCCTGGGGACGTTCCTGATGGGCACGACCGAGTTCATCGTGGCAGGTGTGTTGCCGGAGATCGCCGGTGACCTGCAGGTCAGTGTCGCCCGTGCGGGTCTGCTGATCACGGTGTTCGCGATCGGGATGATCATCGGTGCGCCGCTGATGGCGATGCTCACGCTGCGGCTGCCGCAACGCGTGGCCCTCATCCTCGCGCTGGTGGTCTTCGCGATCGGCCATATCGTGGTGGCAGTCGGCGACAGCTTCGCGGTGCTCCTGCTGGCGCGGTTGATCACCGCGTTCGCGACCGGCGCGTTCTGGGCCCTGTCCGCCGTGGTCGCGACCCGCGTCGCCGGGCCGGCGCGCGGAGCGCGGGCCATGGGTCTGGTGAACGCCGGAGGCATGCTCGCTACGGCACTAGGCGTTCCGCTCGGCGCGTTCGCCGGACAGCTCATCGGGTGGCGGGGCACGTTCTGGGCGCTCGCCGTCCTGGCGCTGGCCGCCACCGCTCTGATTTCCCGTCACGTCCCCCACGAGAAGGGACGGGCCCAGTCGGTGTCGGTGCGTTCCGAACTGTCCGGGCTGCGTTCCGGGCGGCTGTGGCTGGCCCTTGCCGGCTGCGCGGCGACCACCGGTGGTGTGCTTGCCGCGTACTCCTACATCGCGCCGTTGCTCACCGACCAGGCCGGTGTTCCGGCACGGCTGGTGCCGTTGGCGCTGGTCGGGTTCGGCGTCGGCGCCCTGGTGGGGTCACTGGTCGCCGGCCGTCTCGGCGACGCTCACCCGCACGTGGTCACGCTTGTGGCGCCCGTCGTCACCGCGATCCTGCTTGGGATGATCTGCCTGGCATCGGGAATGCCGTGGCTGACCGCGGGTGTGGTCGTGCTGCTCGGGTTCTTCGGGCTGGGCGCGAACCCGGTGCTGATCGCCCTGGCCGTGCGTTTCGCCGGGCGGGCGCCCACGCTGGGGTCCTCGCTGACCGTGTCGGCGTTCAACGCCGGTACCGCCGTCGGCTCCTGGATCGCGGGCCTGGCGCTGGCCTCCACGCTCGGAGCCACCGGCCCCGCCGCCGTCGGCGTGGCCATCGTCGTCCTGGCGGTGGTCCCCGCGGTGGCGTTGGCCCTCATCGCGCGCCGCGCCGCGAATCCGCCCAAACCGGGCGACGCCACGACAACCAGCGCAGCGGTCGAGACCTACGCCGCCGTCTGACGACCCCCACAACAAATCGAAGGAAAGGAAGATCATGCGCGCAACCCTCATGTACGGTGCCGGCGATGTCCGCGTCGAGAACGTCCCGGACTCCACGATCAAGCTGCCCACCGACGCGCTGCTGCGGATCACGGCGTCCTGTATCTGCGGCAGCGACCTGCACCCGTACCACTCGATGTCCCGTGAAACCGGCCCGGCCCGGATGGGACACGAACTGATCGGCATCGTCGAGGACACCGGCTCGGAGGTGACCACCCTCAAGCGCGGTGACCTGGTCGTCGCCCCGTTCGCCATCTCCGACAACACCTGCCGGTTCTGCCGCGAGAACCTGCAGACCTCCTGCTCCCACCCCCAGGCCAACTTCCTGGACGGCATCCCCGACGAAGGCGGGCAGGCCGAAGCGATCCGGATCCCCCTCGCCGACGGCACCCTCGTCAAGCTGCCCGTCGCCGCGGACTCCGCGCTCATCCCGTCGCTGCTCACCCTCGCCGACGTCCTCGGCACCGGCTACCACGCCGCCATCAAGGGCGGCGTGCGCAAGGGCAGCTCCGTCACCGTCATCGGCGACGGCGCCGTCGGGCTCCTGGCCGTGCTGTCGGCCAAGCGCCTCGGCGCCGAGCAGATCATCCTCATGGGCCGCCACCGGGCCCGCACGGACCTGGGCACCGAGTTCGGCGCCACCGACGTGGTCACCGAGCGCGGCGACGAGGGCATCGCCAAGGTCCGGGAACTGACCGGCGGCCACGGCACCCACGCCGTGCTCGAAGCCGTCGGCCACATGTCCGCCTACGAGCAGGCCGTCGGCGTCGTCCGCCCCGGCGGCGTGATCAGCCGCGTCGGCGTCCCCCAGTACGAGAACGCGCCCATCGGCTTCGGCAGCCTCTTCCGCCACAACATCATCCTCGCCGGCGGCCCCGCTCCCGTGCGCGCGTACATCGAGGAACTGATGCCCGACATCCTCGACGGAACCATCGAGCCCGGCAAGGTGTTCGACGCCACCACCGACCTCGACGGCGTGCCCGCCGGCTACCAGGACATGGACGACCGCAAGAGCCTCAAGGTCCTCATCAAGCCCTGACGCCGTGCACGGCCCCGCCCTCGCTGCCGACGTAACGGCACGAGGGCGGGTCCGAGCCGGTCGAGCAGCCTCCCGATCACGACCCCAGAATCGCCCCGCACGGCCGCCGGTGTATACACGACCACATGCGACCGGGGCCGGGCGAGGTGTTGCACTTCTCCGAGGACCCGACAATCAAACGGTTCCTCCCGCACGTCGCCGCGACCGCCCGACAGCCAGACGCCTTCGTCTGGGCCGTCGATCACGACCGGGCACCCGATTACTGGTTCCCTCGACAATGCCCCCGCGCGATGGCCTGGCTACGCACAGGCACCACGGAGGCCGACCGGGCCAGCATCATCGGCGCCGGCTGCGGCGACCGCGTCCATGCCATCGGGTACGGCTGGCTGGACGCGATGCGAACGGTCCGGCTGTTCGCCTACCGGCTGCCGGCCGATCGGTTTCGGCCCTTCGGTGTCCCTGAACCCCACGCCCACGTCGCGGCCGAGCCGATCGAGCCACTCGGCCCGCCCGAGCCCGTAGGCGACCTCCTCGACTGCCATGCCGAGGCCGGCATCCAGCTACGCGTCCTGAACAACCTGTGGCCCTTCTGGGACGCCGTGATCGCCAGCACGCTGGGCTTCAGCGGCATCCGGCTACGCAACGCGTCACCTCGCCCGTGAGATCAACGCCGCCGGCGCTCAGTTGTGCGATCGGCGACGTGGATCTCTGACGGTCAGAGGTCGACCGCGACGTACCGCCCGCTGGCCGACGTCGCGGAACCGCTTCCGGGAGTTGCCGGAGCTGTCGTACCGGGTTCGGCGGTTCTCGTCGCGGCCGAAGGTGATCGACGTGCCGATGAACCCGGTGGCGACGATCGACGCTGCGAGACGCGGTGAGCAGCTCCCGTGCACCACCGCACCGCCACGGTCCCCGCCTTGCCGGCCAGGCGGGGGACGAGCATGGCGTACGCGATGCCGAACGCCAGGCTGGCCAGCAGCGCCAGGGGCAGTGAGATGTCATCGACGGGCCGGAAGATCTGCCAGTGGGTGAGGTAGATGTAGATCGAACTCGCGGCCAGGGCCGCGGCGACCCGGTTGAGCAGGGGCACGCTGGGCAGGTCGGCCACCCAGATCATGAGGAGCAGGCCGCCGATGATGACGGCCTCGCGTCCGGGGTCCCCGAAGAACGTCGGCACGGTCGCGACGATCGCGAGCGTCACGCACAGTTTCTGGCCGACGGTGGTGGCCTTGGCCGCCGCCCAGCCGAGGGCGAACAGCCAGAACACGACGACCGGGGTGGGCAGATGCACGCCGGGCACGAGTTGGTAGCGCGAGACGAGCCCGAGAGCGGCCAGCGTCAGCGGCAGAGCGAACGGGCGGCGGCGTTCCAGCCGGTCGACGAACGGCAGACTGAGCGCGGCGAGAAGGATGAGCAGGTAGTAGACCAGCGCCTCGATGAACCAGAAGTGCCACCAGTAGTTCGTGCCGTCCGCGGGGGCGGTGAGGTACCCGACGAGGAAGACGCTGCCGAGGGTGTAGTCGTCGGTGAGCAGGTACATCGCGCCGATCCACGTCGTGGCGGCCAGCACGATGCGGGAGGTGCTGCGGGCGAGGGTGGCGATGCGCTGGCGTCGTGGCGCCGGGGTGAGCTGGAATCGGGCGAAGTTGTAGCCGGCCACCCCGAGGAGAAGGTGCGCGCCGCCGGGTAGGTCGTACACCTGGATGTGGCTGCCGACGATGAGGACGATGGCGATGGCGCGCAGCGCCACGGTGGTGTCGACGCGACTGCGCCAACCGCGCCGGCGATCAGGCACGGTCGGAGTCGGCCCGTCCTTCCGAGCAGGCGTCGGCGGAGGGGCGGGCGCGGGCCGCAGGTCACGGATCGGTGTGGTGTGCCAGTTCGGCGGCAGGTGGCCGAGGGCCTGCTCGAGGCGGATCGACATCTCGACGTACGACAGGGAGTCGCCGCCCAGGTCCACGAAGCTGTGTCCGGCGGTGACCTCCTTCTGACCGAGGACCTCCGCGAACAGCGCGGTCAGGTCGGGAGCAGCGGCTGCCGGAGTGGCCTGCGGCGGGGTCGCGGCGAGAGCCCGGATGGCGGGGTAGTCGGGTTTGCCCGATGCGAGCCGTGGCAGGCGGTCGAACAGGTGGACGTCCACGACGTGGCGCGGCAGCCCGTAGTGGCGGCTGACGAGGGTGTGCAGCTGGTCGCGGTCGGCGTCGCCCTCGACGGCGATCAGCAGCCGTTCGTCGTCGCCGGTGACGAAGGCGGCGTACCCGTTCGTCCGCAGCATGGTTTCGATCTGCCGTAGGTCGAGCCGGAGACCGAAGATCTTGAGGAAGTCCGTGCGGCGGCCGACGATCTCGTAGAGGCCCTCGGGTGTGCGGCGAGCGACGTCGCCGGTGCGCAGCTCGGTGACGGTGCGGCCGCGGCCGAGGTCGGCGGGGCGCTCGGCGTAGCCGAGCATGACGTTGCGGCCGCGGTACACCAGTTCCCCGGTGTCCGGTGCACCCTCGTCGTCGGGCAGGGGATGCAGGTGGAGGCTGCCAC
Source organism: Micromonospora sp. NPDC052213 (assembly GCF_040679695.1). Classification (NCBI taxonomy): domain Bacteria; kingdom Bacillati; phylum Actinomycetota; class Actinomycetes; order Micromonosporales; family Micromonosporaceae; genus Micromonospora; species Micromonospora sp. NPDC052213. The sequence goes on along the minus strand of NZ_JBFAVI010000012.1, from coordinate 4,912 downwards.
CGGGCACGGCGACACCGATGGTGTGCGGGTGACGCTCCGCCAGGTCCGGGGGCAGGTAGGCGATGCGGGCAGTGGCCTCGGTCTGGCCGTACATGACGACCAGGTCGAAGCCCTTGCTGCGGCCGAGTTCCGCGTAGCGGCGTACGCGCTCGGGCGCGAGTCGTCCGCCGGCCTGGGTCACGTAGCGCAGCGTGGGCAGGGTCATGTCGGCGAAGCCGACGCGGTCGAGCAGGTCGAAGGTGTACGGGACGCCGGCGAAGCTGGTGGCACCCGTGTCACGCACCAGCTGCCAGAAGGCGGCATCGGCCACCGACAGGTCGTTGAGGATCAGGCAGGCACCGCGCAGCAGGTGACTGTTGATCACGGAGAGTCCGTAGCAGTAGTGCATCGGCAGGGTCGTGACCGGCCGATCCGCCGACGTGATCCCCAGGTAGTCCGCGATCGACTCCGCGTTCGCCTGCAGGTTGTCCCGGGACAGGCGGACCAGGCGCGGCGACCCGGTTGAGCCGGAGGTACTGAGCAGCAGCGCCAGGTCGGGGTGCAGGTCGTGGGCGCTGCGCCGGCGGTGCCGGCTCGGGTGCGCGTGGTCGTCCGTGAACGTGACGTCGGGGTCGTAGGTCGCCGTCAGCCGTGCGAGCGCGGCGGGATTGTCCGCCGGCGCCAACAGCAGCGGGTGACCGGCGGCGAGCGCGGCGAGGTAGGTGACGATCGTGTCGACCCGGTTGGCTCCGGTCAGCAGGACGAGACGACGTCCGGGGCCCAGGATCGCGACTCGTTCACGGACCCGGTCGGCGAGGTCACGGTACGACACGGCTCCCGCGGGCGTGAGCAGGGCAGTCCGGTCACCGTGCCGCGCCAGGCCGCATGCGAAGGGCACGCCCGGGGCGGTGAGTGCATGGTCGACGAGGAGGGACACGGCGCACCTTAGGATGGACTAAGTTAGGGTGGCCTACCCTAACCTATCCGCAGATCGCCCCACCCCCACCCTCGGCGTCGGTCCCGCAGGGAGTCGGGGTGCCGCCCGGACGAAATCAGGGTGCCCTAAATTAGGTTAGGCACACCTGCCCTACTGCTAGGAGCCTTCATGCTCAGCCTGCGCGCCGCCGCAGCACTCGTCGCCGCGGCCACCCTCGCCACCGGGCTCACCGCGTGCAGCGGCGAGCCGGACAAGGACATCACGGTCTACAGCGGCCGCACCCAGTCGCTGGTGCAGCCGCTGATCGACGAGTTCACCAAGAAGACGGGCATCACCGTCGATGTGCGCTACGGCACGACCGCGCAGATGGCCGCGCAGTTGCAGGAGGAGGGTGCCAAATCCCCGGCAGACGTGTTCCTCTCGCAGGACGCCGGGGCCCTGGGGGCCGTGAGCAAGGCGGGACTGCTGACCGCGCTGCCCGACGAGGTGTTGCAGAAGGTTCCCGCGGCGTACCGGTCGCGCAGCGGGCACTGGGTGGGGGTCACCGGCCGGTTGCGGGTGCTGGCGTACAACGCCGACCAGGTCAAGCCGGCCGACCTGCCGGCCACCGTGCTGGAGATGACCGACCCGAAGTGGAGGGGCAAGCTCGGCGTCGCCCCGACCAACGCGTCGTTCCAGTCGTTCGTCACCGCGCTACGGGTGCAGCACGGTGACGACAAGGCCCGCGAGTTCCTGGCCGGCGTCGCTGCCAACTCCCCCCAGATCCGCGACAACAACATCGTGATCGTCGGCGAGATTCAGGACGGCAAGCTCGCCGCGGGCCTGGTAAACCACTACTACCTCTTCGAGAAGGCCAAGGAGCTCGGGGTCAGCCCGGAGCAGCTCAAGGTGAAGCTGCACTACTTCGCTGACGGCGACACCGGGGGCCTGCTCAACGTCTCCGGCGTCGGCGTGCTGTCCGGCTCCGCCGGAAACAGCAAGGTCCGCTCGTTCGTCGACCACCTGCTCGGCACCGAGGGCCAGACCTACTTCGCGGAGAAGACGTTCGAGTACCCGCTGGTCGCCGGTGTGCCGACCGCTCCGGGCCTGCCCGCGCTGGCCGACCTGCACGCCCCGAAGATCGACCTGAACGATCTGGACACCCTGACCGCGTCGGTCGAGATGATTCAGGCCTCGGGGCTGACATCCTGACCACCACCGCTCCGGCCGGGCGGGCGCAGCCGGTCGCGCCCGCCCGACCGTCCCCTCGCAACCGGTGGCGGCGCCGCTGGCATCGACTGGCGCCCCGCCCGGCACTGCTCGCGACCGCAACAGCCGCCGTCGCGGTCGCGCTCATCCCGCTGGTCTACCTCGGCGTACGCACCGCCGAGGCGGGCTGGGACCGGGTACGCGCCGAACTGTTCACCACCGAGCTGCTGCGCCTGGCCGCGACCAGCCTGGCGCTGACCGCCGTCACCACCGGCGCCTGCCTGATCCTCGGCGCCGGCGCCGCGCTGCTGGTCACCCGCACGAACCTGCCTGCCCGACGGTTCTTCGGGGTGCTCGCTGCCCTACCGCTGGCGATCCCCACCTACGTCGGCAGCTACGGCTGGATCTCGATGCTGGACGGCTTCTACGGTTTCTGGCCGGCCGTCGTCGTGCTCACGTCCTGCTGCTACCCGTACGTCTATCTGCCGACCGCCGCCGCCCTGATCGGCACCGACCCCGCGGTCGAGGAGGCTTCGCAGGCACTGGGCCGCAACCAGTGGCAGACCTTCACCGGAGTCACGCTGCGCCAGATCCGCCCCGCGCTCGTCGCCGGTGGCCTCCTGGTCGCGCTGTACGTGCTGTCGGACTTCGGCGCGGTCGCGATGCTGCGCGTCACGACCTTCACCAGCGCCGTCTTCACCTCGTTCAACCTCGGCTTCGACCGCACGGGCGCGCTCGTGCTCTCGACCGCCCTGGTGGCCGTCACGCTGCTCATCCTCGGCGCCGAACTCGCGACCCGGCGGCGCGACGCACGCTACGCCAAGATCGGCAGCGGGGTACGCCGCCCGGCCGCCGTGCTGCCACTCGGCGCGTGGCGGATCCCGGCCGTCCTCGCGCTGCTCGCCGTCGCCGCCGGGAGCTTCGCGGTGCCCACCGCGGCGCTGCTGCACTGGATGGGCGAGGGCGTCTCCCGGCCCGGGTCGCTGACGGACATCGCCACGGCTGCCGGCAACTCCCTCACCGTGTCCGCGCTCGGCACCGCCCTGACAATGCTCCTCGCCCTGCCGATCGGCCTGCTGTCGGCCCGCGCTCCCGGACCGCTGGCCATCCTCATCGACCGGCTCACCTACCTCACGCACGCGCTGCCCGGGCTGGTGATCGGCCTGTCCCTGGTGTTCTTCGGCATCCAGGTGGCGTACCCGCTCTACCAGACCACCTGGCTGCTGGCGCTGGCCTACGCCGCCCTCTTCCTCCCCCTCGCCGTCGGTGCCGTCGCGACAGCCGCCGCCCAGGCCCCGCCAAGCCTGGAGGAGGCCGCACGGTCACTGGGACGCGGGCCGCTGACAGTGCTGCGGACCGTCACCGTGCCACTCACCCTGCCCGGCATCGGCGCCGGCGCGGCACTGGTGTTCCTGACCTGCATGAAGGAACTACCGGCGACGCTGCTGTTACGCCCCACCGACACCGACACCCTGGCCACCGAGCTGTGGACGCACACCTCCGTGGCCGCCTACGCCGGCGGGGCCCCGTACGCGGCGCTGCTGGTGCTGCTGTCCACCGGCCCCGCCCTGATCCTGGCCCGGCGCACCCTCGACCCGAAAGACCGACCATGACCACACTCACCGTCCGCGGCGCCAGCAAGAGCTACGGGGCGGTCCACGCACTCCGCGCAGCCGACCTGACCGTGGCGGCCGGCACCCTGACCGCGGTGCTCGGCCCGTCCGGCTGCGGCAAGACCACGCTGCTGCGCTGCATCGCCGGGTTCGAGCGCCTCGACGGCGGGGAGATCCGTGTCGGTGACAGGCCGGTGGCCGGGCCGGGCCTGCACGTCGCCCCACACCGGCGACGGGTCGCTGTGGTCGCCCAGGACGGCGCGCTCTTCCCGCACATGGACGTGGCCGGCAACGTCGGCTACGGCCTCGACCGCGCCGCCCGGCGCAGCGGCCGCGTCGAGGAGGTGCTCGGCCTCGTCGGTCTCGCCGGGTACGGCAAGCGGATGCCCCACCAACTGTCCGGCGGGCAGCAGCAGCGGGTGGCCGTTGCCCGAGCCCTGGCACCACGTCCACCGCTGATCCTGCTCGACGAACCGTTCACCGCGCTCGACGCCAGCCTCCGCACGGAACTACGCGCCGACCTGCGCGCCGCGCTCCACGCCGACGACGCCACCGCCGTCCTCGTCACGCACGACCAGGCCGAAGCCCTTTCCATCGCCGACCAGGTCGTCGTCATGCACGACGGCAGGGTGCGGCAGGAGGCCAGCCCGTCCGACCTCTACCGCAGCCCGGCGGACCCGTGGGTGGCAACCTTCATCGGCGATGCCAACCTCCTCAGGGCCACCGCCAGCGGCGGGACTGCGGAAACCGAACTCGGCACCCTCCCGCTCTCCAGCCCACACCGCGGGGACGTCACGGTCCTGATCCGGCCGGAGCAGCTGCGGCTGAACGACGCCGACGCACCGGGGGTACCCGCGACCGTCCGCCACCATCTGTTCCAAGGCCACGACGCCCTCATCGACGTCCAACTGGACGACGGCACCCGGATCACCGCACGGATCCTCGGCCAGCCGACCCACTACTCCTCGGGCACCAACGTCCGCCTCACCGTCCAGGGAAGCGTCTACGTGCTGCCGGAGCCCGCCACGTCCTGATCGCCCGCAGGACTGCGCTCGGCCTGCCGAGCAGAACGGCGGGGGGGGGTCGCGGTGGGGGGTGGGTAGGTGGGGGGGGGCGCCCGGGGCGGGGGGGGGGGGGTGAGGGGGTGCGGCGGGGGGGGGCGGGGGGCCGGGGGGGGGGGGGCGGGGGGGCCGGG